>JACRCT010001059.1 GCA_016218885.1 Deltaproteobacteria bacterium
CCGTTCAGCCCGAGCGTAGGCCCGCGAAGCGGGCCGGAGTCGAGGGCCAACCCGGCGTAGCCGCCGGACTCAACGAAAGGGCGAGAGGCCCGGGCCGGCGGCCACGTGGAGGTCACCGGAGTGCGCCTGCGGCGGCCGATGCGGCCTACCGCCGCTTTCCCTTGGGCGTCGTCTTCTTGGGGGCCTCGCACTTCTTTCCGTCGCTGGCCTTGCCGTCCTTGCACTCGCCGTCGTCCTTGGCCTCTTCCTTCTTGGGCTTGGGGGCGACCGGGGGGCTCTTGCCCTTCCAGACAGGTGCCTTTCCCTCATCGAGCCAGCCGTTGCAGCGGCTGACCACGCCATCGCCGACGTCGCACTCTTGATAGATGCCTTCGTACTGGACGACGGTGCGGCCCTGGAACGGGCCATCGCACTCGGTGAGCACGCCATCGGCAATGGAGCACTCCTGGATGCCGGCACTGGTCTGCACGACCGCCTTGCCCTGATACGTATCGCCGCAGCGGATGGGCTGGCCCGAGGAGATGTCGCAGTCGATGAAGGAGCCGGCGACCGCGGGCTCTTTGGCGTTCTTGGGCTTGGTGACCGGCGCGGCGGCCAGGAGCGCTGCTGCCAGGAGGAGGAGGTGCATCGTGATCTCCAAGGCCCGGGAAGGGGCAGGCGGCGGATTATAGCCAGTCGCTTCGAACGACGGACAGAGCAGCTTGCATGTTCAGCTGCCCTTGCTGGCGTGGGCGGCCCAAGTGAACGGCTCCTAAGCCCGCGCGTAGACGTGGTCGTTGACGTTGACGGCGACGGCGACGTGGACGGCTTGAAGCCCATAGGGGACCCGACCCTACCTGCTCTTCGGATCCCAAAAGCCGTCGCCGTCGCCGTTCACGTCAACGTCAACGTCAACGTCAACGTGAAGTCCCTGGGGCCAGCACACCGCCTCGCGCTAGTACCCGAAACGGTGCGCGATGGGAAAGCGCCAGCCCTCGCCAAACGCCTTCGGCGAGACTCGCAGCGTGGGCGCGGCCTGCCGGCGCTTGTACTCGCTGCGCAGGACCAGCGAGAGCACGCGCTTCACCGTGTCGGGCGGGAAGCCCATCGCCGCCAGCTCAGGGCTCTCCTTGCGCTCCTCCACATAGGCCTTGAGCAGGGAGTCGAGCACCGGGTAAGGCGGCAGCGAGTCCTCGTCCTTCTGGTTCTCGCGCAGCTCCGCCGACGGTGGCCGGAGGATGGAGCGCTCGGGGATGATCTCGCGGCTGCGGTTGGCGTTCTTCGAGAGGGAGAACACGGTCATCTTCGGCAGATCTCCGATGACCGCCAGGCCCCCCGCCATGTCTCCATACAGGGTGCAGTAGCCGACCGAGAGCTCGCTCTTGTTCCCGGTGGTCAGCAGGAGCTTGTTGTGCTTGTTGGAGAGCGCCATCAGCAGCGTGCCCCGGACACGGGCCTGGATGTTCTCCTCGGTGACGTCGGGGGGAGCGTCCCCGAAGACCGGTCGCAGCGCCTTCAGGAACGCCTCGAAGACCGGCTCGATGGGCAAGGTCGTGAAGCGGATCCCCAGGTTCCCGGCGAGCAGCTCGGCATCGGCATTGCTCATCTGCGCGGTGTAGCGGCTGGGCATGGCGACCCCCATCACCTCGTCAGGCGGGAAGGCGCGAGCCGCGATGAAGGCGGTGAGGCACGAGTCGATGCCGCCCGAGAGGCCGAGCACGGCGCCCTTGAACCCGGTCTTCTGGGCGTAGTCGCGGGTGCCCACGATCAGCGCCTCAGTGAGCTCGTCGAGGTCGGCCGCCAGAGGCGCCACGAGCCCACCACCTCCGGGCAAGTCCACCACGACGAGGTCCTCGACGAATCCCTTGGCCCGCGCGATCACCGCCCCCTGCTCGTCGAAGACGGTGGAGTGCCCGTCGAAGACCAGCGAGTCGTTCCCCCCTACGAGGTTGAGATAGGCGATGGGCACGCGGTGGTGGCGCGCCGCGGCTCCCAGCATCTCCTCGCGCAGGCGCGGCTTGCCCTGGGCATACGGGGACGCGGAGATATTGAGGATCAGGCGCGCGCCCTTGGCCGCCATCTCCTCGATGGGATCGCGGGTGTAGCGGCGCTTGCGCCAGAAGGCCTTGTCGTTCCAGATGTCCTCGCAGATGGAGAGGCCCGCCTTCGTCCCCGCGACCTCCGCCAGGGTCACCTCGGGCCCGGGGTCGAAATAGCGTCCCTCGTCGAAGACGTCGTAGGTCGGCAGCAGGGTCTTGCGGGCCATGATCCGCCGCTGGCCGTCCACGAGGAGCGCCGCCGCGTTGTAGAGCCCCGCGCCCGGCCCTTCATGGCGCTCGATGGCACCCAGGTAGACGGAGATTCCCCGGTTCCACGCCGCGGGCCGGGACAGGTCCTCCAGCGCCCGCTCGGCCTGGTGGACGAACTCGGGGAGCTCGAGGAAGTCCTTGGGGGGGTAGCCCACGAGCCCCAGCTCGGGAAAGAGCACGAGCTGTGCACCACGGGCCTTCGCCCGCTCGGTGTAGTCCTTGATCCGGGCCGCGTTCTGCTCGAAGGCGCCGACGGTGGTGTTGATCTGGGCGAGGGCGATTCGCATGGCGGCGGCAGTCTCGCACGCTCGCTTCGAGGTTGCCCACGATGGGCGGGCCCGTCAGCCCTACTCGTCGTAGAACACCTCTCCCACGTAGCTCGGCTGGTACGGCGCGAGGTAGTGCCGCAGCACCGAGGCGGTGCGGCACTCGCGGGCGAAGCCGCTCAGGCGCAGCTCGAAGGCCTTCAGGGTGCGACCCTTGGCGACGTCCTCGTCGAAGAGGAGCAGGCGCCGCTCCTGGAAGCGCGCAAGCCAGCGCTCGTCCGCGCTGGAGAGGATGGGCTGCTCGTCGTCGCGCTTGAACATCGAGAAGCGCAGGAAGTAGAGCTGGCTGCCGAGCTGCTCGGCGAGCAGCAGCGCCGGCCGGATGCTTCCGTGCGCCGCCCCGACGATCACGTCCGGGGTCCACCCCGAGGCGCGGATCTCCTGGGCGAGCTTCTGGACGCGCGCCGGCTCCGAAGCCCGCCAGGTGTAGCGATCGGGCGTGTTCGAGTAGAGGAACCCGGTCAGGAACTCGGGTATCCGCCCCCGCAGGCCACTCAGCCGCACCGCACAGCGCGGGTCCAGCCGGTACACCGCGCGCGCGATGTCGATCGCCTCGAGGTAGAGCTCTTGGGCAGCCTCGCGCGTCGAGGGCAGATAGGCCTCGGGGTTCTTCTCGTGGCGCACGAAGTCGATGTACTGCGTGGGGTGCAGCGGCAGCCCGAACTCGATGCAGATCTTGTAGTTGAGCAGCACCGAGGGAATGGCCTGCGTCACGATGTACAGCCGCGTCGCCGCCTCCCTGAGCCCGGAGCTGCCGGGGGCGAGCCCCAGGCAGAGCTGAGCCGCGCGCTCGACCTCACGGAGCAGGTCGGCGAAGCGCAGCTCGAAGGCCAGCTCGGCGGGCGGCTCCTCGAAGTCGGCGCTGACGTACGTCTCGATCACGACGTCCTCAGGGCTGGACTGCGTCGGGGTAGGCCGCCGCGACGGGCAGATGCTCGGCGTAGCTGCTCACCGCCACTGTCCCCTCCTCGCCCGCGTGCTCGCCGATGATGAAGGTGTCCGCTTTGGGAATCCCTGTCTCCGCATAGGCGCCGATGTCGGTGGTCGCGTTTCCATAAGCCACGCGCCAGAACACCCCTTTGCCCGCGATCTCGGTCAGCCGCCCAGCCTTGAACTCCTGCACGTTCGACTCGAGCGGCCAGAACGTGCCCAGGTCGTCGTTGAGCTGGACCGGCCCCGGCGGGAACCCGCGCGCCTCCACCCATTCACGGGTGTAGCGGCTCACGACCTGCGGCCGTCCGGTCAGGTACAGCAACCGGTAGCCCTTGGCGGCCCACTGGAGCATCACCGCGTTGGCGTCCGGATACATGTCGGCCTCGCCCAGGCCCACCACGTCCTGCACCGCCTGCCAGTCACTGGTAGTGAGCGTCCCGTCGATGTCGGTCACGATGGCCTGCGTCCCCGCCGGCCAGACCGCGAGCACCCCGTCCGTGCTGGCGCCGTCGCCCATCACCAGGAAGCGCAGGCGGTACTCGCCCTTGGGCAGATCCGCCGGCATCGCCGCCATGACGACGCCGTCGGTATCGGTGGTCAGCGTCGCCAGCTTCATCCAGTCCGGGCAGCGGCGCAGCCACACCTCCACGTCCTCGTCCTGGAGATCCTTGTCCATGACTCCATAGGTGAAGTGCGCTCGGACGCTCACCTGCTCGCCAGGAGAGACCACCAGGTCGCGCGCGCGATGGTTGGGACCTCCCTGGCCGACCACGATGGCCGAGGCCGTGGGATGGCGCCACGTCCCCGTCGGCGTGCCCGGGAACGCCGCCTCGCACTGACCCGCGAAGGGCGTCGTCACCGAACCGGTGTCGGCCGCGGGCATCGCAGCGTCTGCCACTGCGATCCCTCCATCGCTGACTTGCTCTCCTGCGTCGACGGGGACCTCCGGGGTGGCGTCGGGGCCACCGAGGCGCGCGTCGGCGGCCGCTTCTTGCGCCGCGTCTGCGCCGGAATCCTGGGAGGTGCTGCCATCGCTCCCTGTCGTGCTTCCAGCGGGCGGCTCCTCGCAGGCGAGCAGCGCCGCGGCCAGCCAGAGCACCGCAGCACACGTTACGAGGCGATGGGATGGGGATCGCATGGTCGCGCCAGCATAGTCGCCAGCAGCCCAGTCGTGGAGACGGGAGCGTCAACTTCGGAAAAAGCACTGAAGTGCGCTAACCGGCTCGCGCACCTTGCCTCGACCGCTACATGGGCTCCGGACTATCGGTCCGTGGCGCGAGGCTGCTTCCGGCAGGTCTGCTGACGGGCTCAAGCACCCGATAGATGACAGCGCCCTTGTCGCTGGCTTCCAGCCAACCGATCATCCGCCTTCGCACTGTTGCCGCCAGGAGCCTCATGAATACCCACAGCCGAACGCGCGCGCTGCTGACCCTGGCCTGCGCCATGGTCTCCTGCACCCCTGACCTCGCGCCCTCCCCGGGCGCGCTCATCCAGTGCGCCTCCACGGCGGAGTGTCCCGAGAGCTGGAAGTGCAGCGAGACCATGAAGCGCTGCATCCGCAGCGACGACTCGACGGCTCCCAGCATCGTGAGCGAGCTGGTGATCGAGCCGTCCCACCTCAGGCAGGGCGCCACTGCGGCGGTCTCCTTCTCGGTGGACGAGGAGCTCTCGGGGCCGCCTGAGGTCAAGGTCCGCCTCGGACAGATCTGGGCTCCGCTGCTGCAGAACCCGGTGGCCTCGACGAAGACCACCTTCGTCTTCACCTACACGTCGGTGGGGCCCAACTCCGACGAGCCCCAGGGCGTCGACTGCCCGCTCAGCGTGGTGCTCACGGACGTCGCCGGCAACCGCACTGGAAACATCGCGACCAAGGCGCTGCGCTTCGACTTCGTCGAGCCCAGCATCGTTCGCCCTGGAGCCGGCAAGATCGACGTCGCCGGCTCGCCTGCCATGGGGGGCGCTACGCTCACCTTCCGCTTCACCGCCAGCGAGCCTCTCGCCGCCCCGCCCCTCGTCACCATGGTGGGCGGCGCCGCCACGGCGGAGATGGATCCCTCCTCCCTCGGCCAGGAGTACGTCTTCACCTACTCCGTCGGGGCGTCCGACCTTGAAGGCGCTCACGCCATCACCGTCGATCTCGAGGATCTCGCGCACAACAAGACCCGCCTGACCGCGGCCGGAGAGGCGGTCCTCGACTTCGCTGCCCCCACGCTGCTGGTGGGCCCCTTCGCAGCCCCCTCGGTGGCGAGGTTGAACGCCTTGGTCGAGGTGGTCTTCAAGGCCAGCGAGCCTCTCCAGGCCGATGCTCAGGTGACCCTCGGGGAGCCCGGAGAGCCCGGAGAGATCCACCTGGAGCTCAGCCCGCAATCCGACCCTCCCACCTATCGCTTCACCCACCTCGCCGCCGCCGATGACGTGGGCGAGAAGAAGGTGCACCTCTGGGCGCGGGACCTGGCAGGCAATCCGCTGATCTATGAGGAGACACCCCAGGCCCCCTTCCCGACCGTTCTTTTCGACTTCGTGCCGCCGGAGCTGCTCGACCCGGTGCTGGTCCCGGACAGCGTCCGCGGCGGCGAGGACTTCCACTTCCAGCTCCGGGCGAGCGAGCCCCTGGCCTCGATCCTCGTGGAGTTCACCGACTTCGGCGGGGACCCCATCGCCATGACGCTGGAGAGCGGCCCGACGCCCGACCTGAGCTATGACTTCAAGGGAACGACGCCGGTGAGCGGCAGCACTCCCTTCTACGCCATCCGCGCGACGCTGGAGGACCTGGCCGGCAACAAGCGGTTCTGGAGCGATCTCACGGTGGCCGTGGACAACACCGCTCCGGGCATCGCCAACTTCCAGGTGACTCCGTCGGTGGCCAAGCTCGGTGACCAGGTCCGCGCCGTCCTGACCGCGACCGAGCCCACGCAGAAGCCGCCCGCCGTCATCTACGCCGACGGACCCGCCACGCTCGAGCTCAACCTCCAGGAGCCCACTACCGGCGGTCTCATCAGCTACACCTACTGGGCGAGCATCTCCTCGAGCACCGCCGCCCCCTCTGGCACCTATGCGTTCCGCGCCTTCTCGCTCAGCGACGTCGCGGGCAACTCCGGCCCCGTCACGCCCGCGGCCGGCTTCCAGGTCGACTCCATCGTTCCCGCGCTGAGCAACCTCACCGTGACCCCGGACCGC
>JACRCT010001060.1 GCA_016218885.1 Deltaproteobacteria bacterium
CCACGTGCCCCTCGAGGTCCATCACGCAGACCCCGTCGCTGATGGCGTCGAAGGTGGCGCTCCACTCCTTCGCCGAGCGTTGCAGCGCCTGCTCGACCCGCGTGCGCTCGCACAGCTCCGCCTCGAGCTGCTCGTTGGTGGCGGCGAGCTCGGCGGTGCGCGCCTGCACCTCTCCCTCCAGGGTCCGACGGTGCCGCTCGAGCTCGACCTCCCGCGCGCGGATGGTCTCGATCATGTCGTCGAAGCCGGCGGCCAGGGTGCCCAGCTCGTCGGTGCGGCTCACCTCGCTGCGGATGGAGTAGTCCCTGGTGCGCGAGATCTCGCGCATCATCCCCGCCAGCCGCAGCACCGGAGTCGTGATCTCCCGCTGCAGGCGCGTGACCAGAGCCAGAGACACCAGCAGCCCGAGCATCAGCGCGCCGAGGATCGACGCGGCGAAGGTTGCAGTCCGGCGCCACAGCTCCGCAGTCTCGGCGCGCAGATAGATGGCGCCCATCGGGGTCCGCCCAAGATTGAGGTGGTGGAAGACGTGGACCGAGCTGTCTTTGAGCGCCTTCCGCTCGGGCCCGAAAGGGGGCGGTTGGCTGCGCTTCTTCTGCCCGGGCGGCCAGAACTCGACGAACGGGGTCCCGTCATCGCGGTAGAGCACGGCATACTCGATGCCAGGTACATCACGGAGTGCGTCGAGCGTCTCCTGGGCGGTGCTCTCGTCGTCGAAGACGATGGCTGGCAGGGCGGTTTCGCCGATGACCTGGGCGAAGAGAGCTTGGCGGTTGAGGAGCGCGCTGCGGCTCTCGAGCCACACCTGGCCCATCACCACCGCGCTGACGACAAGCAGTGCACCGATCGTCGCGATGAGGCTGATCGTGATCAGCGTCCGCTTGATCGACGTCGACGCCATTCCCTCCCCCATCGCGGGTAGTTCAACGGCGACAAGGATGCGAAGCGCTGGGTTGGCCCACAACCCTCACAACGGGTAGCCGCTGTGGGGGGGCGGCACGCTGCGCAGCAGCACGCCATTGAACCGACCTAGTGGGGAAGAGCGGTGCTCGGGGGCGCATCCGGATTCGCACGGCAAGCGAGGGCGAGCTGGTGCGCATTGACGTCTCGGACTCCGGATGCGGCATCCCCGAGAAGATCAGGGAGCGGATCTTCGAGCCGTTCTTCACCACCCAAGAGGTGGGCCGGGGGAGCGGTCTGGGGCTGGCCATCGCACGTTCGATCGTCGTGGAGAAGCACGGCGGCTCGTTGATGTTCGAGAGCAACGTCGGCGAGGGCACGACCTTCTCCATCCTCCTCCCGGTCGAAGGGGCGCAGAGACCAGCAGCGGCGACAGCGCGCTGAGGCGGCTCCTTCCCTCTGTGGCGCGCGGAACAGAACGCGAGCGCGGCGCGTCCAGGCGATAATCGGGCCTCGACAGCCTGGCGCACCCCAGGCGCCGCTGGAGCTTCGATGCCCCGCCTGCCCATCCCTGCCTTGCTGCTGCTCGCCGCCGCGTCCGCCGCCCCTCTCTCTGCGCTGGCGGGGCCCTCCGCGGAGCTGGTGCTGGTCGAAACCCCCTTCGAGGCCCGCGAGAGCACCGTGCTCCTGCGCGATGTTGCCTCGGGCAGCGAGCGCCGCCTCGCCACCATCGCCCACGCCCCCGGGTACGGGGCTCAGGGCGAGCTCTCGCCCACCGGCGACCATCTCGCGCTGTCCGTCCTCGAGGGCGGCAACCGCACGTGGCGTCACGCCGCCGTGTACGTCGTTGCCCTGGACCCGGAGCGGCCCGCCGAGCCCCGCCGCGTGCTGGGCGAAGCGGTCCTCTCGTCCCCGCTCTGGGTCGATTCCGGCCGGTTGCTCGCCGTGCGCTCCGTGGGAGAGCACGAGCCTTCCCCTGTGGAGGCGCGCCGGGGCCGCCTGATGGACCTCGACCTGGAGATCGTCCTCCTGGAGCGCACGGGAGGCACGCCCCGGGTCCTCCTGCGCGATCGCTGCTACGGGCTCGAGCTGGTCGGTCCCTTGTCCACCGGCGAGATCGGCGTGATCCGCTCCTCGGCCCAGGGCAGCTCGTTGTGGGCGATGCGCGTCGACGGGACCTCGAGGCAGGTGGCCCACCTCGGCCCCGGGGTCGCAGCCTGGGCGCATCGGGCCCCCGAGGGCGACGCGGTCGTCTTTCAGCAGCTCATCGATCGCCGCCCCGGCGTCTGGGCGGTGAGCCGGATCTCTCTGGACGGCCATCGCAGCGAGCTCGCCCGGCTCGCCCACCCCTTCGTCGCTCCCGTCCCACTCCAGGGAGGGCTGGTGGCGTACACCTCGGCGGACGGCTCGTCCATCGAGCTGCTCGAGGCTCTGGGCAAGGGCACCCGGACGCTGTGGCGCGACCCCTCCGCGACGCGACTGGTGTCGGCGCGGGCGAGCACGGACGGGCGATGGCTGATCGCCGAGCGGGTCGCCCAGGGCCCGGCGCGGACCTTCGTCATCGAGGTCTCTTCCGGCCAGCGCTTCGATGCAGGGGGTGAGCGACCACGCCGCTGGCGCACGGCCATGGGCCTGAGGAGCCAGCCATGAGCACGGGCGCGCGCCTGTCCGTCCTTCTCTGCCTGGCAGGAGCGGGAGGCCTGGCGGCCCGGCCGGCCCAGGCCGACTGCCCCGAACCCGAGGTCAATGGAATCCAGCCCTGTGACACCGTCCTCAAGCCCGCGATGATCAACGCCGGTTCGGGGACGTTGGGCAGCGCGGGCTGGGCCATCAAGACCATGCACGCCGGTGTGGACGCCTCGAGCCAGGTCGTCGCCGGGTGGGTGCCCTGCGTCATTCTCTCGGCGGTGGCCACGACCGAGTCCGGCTGGCACCAGTTCGGCTACGTACCCTGCGGCCAGAGCGCGGCGACGCTCATCTCCTTCGACTGCGGCTACGGGATCGGCCAGATCACCAGCGGCATGGACGGCAGCGACGGCTTCTCTCCCTCCCGGGTGGCCAGCGACGCGGTCTACAACCTCTCGGTGTCGGTCAACATCCTGATCTCCAAGTGGGAGTACACCGCCGCGGTCGACCCCAATGACCCGAGGATCGCCGAGGACTGGTACTTCGCGCTGTGGGGCTACAACGGCCTGGCGCTGAAGAACAACCCCAACACCCACCCCAACACCGTGGGGACCTACTACGACCCGGACAACCCCGCCTACCCTCGAAGCGACTACGCCTACCAGGAGGTGGTCTACGGCTACGCGCTCCATCCCCCCACCGGGAGCGACGGCCAACCGCGCTGGCCCTCGACGAAGATCACCCATATCGACTTCTCCGAGATCTGCGACGCCTGCGCCAACCCCGGCGGCAGCCTGGTCGTCTCCCGCCCCTCGCCCGAGCACTCCGGTGACTGCGTCGCCTCCGGGCCGGACTGGGCCGCGCAGTACGTCTCCCAGTCGTTTCCCCTCTCCGGCCAGGGGGCGCTGACCCTCCACGTCGGGGAGACGGCGGCCGCCTCCATCGTCCTGAAGAACACCGGGCTGAAGGCCTGGAACTCACAGACGCGGTTGGCCACCACCGGGCCGCGAGACCGCGCCAGCCCCTTCGCTGGCCCCGACTGGCTCGCCCCCCACCG
>JACRCT010001097.1 GCA_016218885.1 Deltaproteobacteria bacterium
GATTCCACGGCGGCCATCGGGACGCGACTCGCCTCGGCCGCTGCTCCGGCCAGCCCGTCCTCGACTCCGAACCCGACTCCCGCCCCAGCCACGAGCCCGCCGTCAGCGACCGGCGAGATCTACGTCACCTCCCCCGAGGTCTACGGAGAGGTCTTCATCAACGGCAGGCGCTACGGCTATCCCCCGCTGCTGGCCAAGGGCATCCCCGCGGGGCGGGCCACCGTGGAGATCCGCATCAACGACGTTCCCCGCCGCTCGATGAGCCTCGAGGTCGAGCCGCGCCAACGCCAATCCGCGCGGCTGCGCTGAGTCGTCCTCCTTCCTTTGTGCCCCGGAGCCCGCCATGAGCCCCACTTCGCCCCTCCTCGCCGCCCTGATCACCACCGGCCTCTCGGTGGCCCTCGGCGCCGGCTGTGCTGCCGAGGAGCCCTTGGCGGGCAAGACGCTGGCCATCGGCGTGGTGATCGACCGCACCGGCAACAACTCCGAGCCGAGCTGGGTGGACGCCATCAAGCTCGCGCGGCGGCACGCCAATCTCGGGCTGCGCCAGGCGGCGTACCGCGACCTGCAGTTCGAGCTGCTCATCGCCGACTCCGGGAACGAGCCGACCGTGGCCCTGCCGCGAGCGGTCGATCTCGTCCGCAACAAGGGCGCGCGGGCCCTCATCCTCGACACCAGCCAGAACGACCTGGCGGTCAACAAGACCTACTACGACGCCGACCCGACCAACGACCTCGACGTCCCGCTGCAATGCGGCAGCTGCACCCCGGGCTCGATGAACAACCCCGCGGCGACCGACGCCGACCCCATCGCCCAGCTCGCGCTGCGCAACGACAAGGGCTGGAACTTCCGCTCGGTGATGTCCACCAAGGCCATCTCCGAGGTGCTGGTGAGCCTGATGCTCGAGGACGGCGGAGGCGACGCCAATGGCGACGGGGCCTTCAAGGTGGCCTTCTACGGCAGCGACGAGGCCTTCGGGCGCGGGGCGGCCAAGGACCTGAAGGCCTTCCTGACCCAGCTCCATCCCAGCCCGCCGCCGCTCTTCGAGGAGGTCTACCACCCGCGCGACGCGGATCCCTCCAGCTACACCTGGGCCGAGGACCTGCGCGTGCTCGCCGACAACCTGAACCAGACGACGGGGGCGGTGGACGGCTACCCCGACTTCGTGGCCGTCGCCGACTTCGCCCAGCAGCAGGCCGCGGTGATCAAGGCCTGGCGCCAGGGCGGGTTCAGGCCGCGCATGCTGCACTACCACTCGATGCGCTTCTCCACCGTCCTCGAGACGCTGGGCGCTCTGAGCGAGGGCGCCGAAGGCGTGTCCCACGTGCTCTTCGATTCCGGGCCCTCCGGGGAGGAGTTCGCCAGCGAGTACGCGGCGGTGTACGGCGAGAGCCCGCGCTACCGCGACTCGAACTACTACGACGCCGCGATGACCTTCATGCTCGCGGCGGTGATCGCCGGCGTCGGCCTCGACGACCCGCTGGAGGTCACCGGACGCGAGATTCGCGACGCCTTGGCCCACACCAGCGCCCCTGGAGGAGAGGTGATCGGCACCGGGCCCGAGGAGTTCGCCCGGGCCCTGGCGCTCATCGAGCAGGGCCGGCCCATCGACTACCAGGGGGCCTCCGGTCCGATGGACTACGACGCCCGGGGCAACGTCACCGGACGGCTGGCCCGCTTTCGCGCCCAAGGCGGGGCCTTCGTGGACATCGCCCGCTTCGACTGCGTGACGGATCCCAGCTGCCCGCAGCTGCTTCCCTGACCCCAGACTGCCCTCGAGGACCCGATGCCCGCCTCTTGTCCCACCGCACCTGCGCCCCGGGGGCTCGCGCTCCTCAACCATTGGCTGGCCCGCCGATCGGTGGGCCTGCTGCTGGGGCTCGTCGCCCTCAACCTGCTCCTGCCCGGTCCCGGCATCGCGCTCAAGGGGGTGCAGCTGGGGCGGGTGCCGCTCACCGGCTGGAGCTACGACTTCTCGACCCTCGCCCTGACGCTGATGATGCTCTCCGCCGCGGTGCAGTGCCGCTTCGGGGACTTCGCCGAGCTGAGGCGTCGGCCCCGGGCTTGCGGTGCGAGCCTGCTGCTCGTCTACCTGCTGGGACCGGCCTTGGCGCTAGCCATGAGCGTGCTCGCCCTGGGCGGGTTCCACCAGCAGGCGGCGATCGAGCTGCGGCTGGGCCTGTTCCTCATCGCCCTGATGCCGGTGGCGATGACCGCCGCGGTCTGGGTGCGCCTGGCGGCGGGGAACATCGCCCTGCTGCTGGCGCTGATCGCGGTGACCACCACCCTCTCGGTGCTCAGCGTGCCGCTCTACAGCCAGCTCATGCCCGCGCTCACCGAGGGAGCCCTGGCGTCCGTCCCGGCGGGCGAGCTGCTCAAGCAGCTGATCCTCTCGGTGAGCCTGCCGCTCGCTTTGGGGCTCGGGCTGCGGCGCTGGGCCGAGCGCTGGGCCGACGCGGCGCAGCCGACGCTGACCCTTTTGGGCAACCTCGGGCTCTATGCCGCCCTGTCCACCAACGTCGCCGGAGCCGCCGCGCACCTGGAGGGCGACCTCGAGCTCTTGGCGCTGGCGGGGACGGTCACCGTGGGGCTCAACCTCGCCTTCTTCGGCGTGGCCCTGCTGGGCGCGCGTCGGCTGCGCCAGCACCGGCCGGGCCTGTCCCACGACGACGCCGTGGCGCTGCTCTTCGGCGGCGGGATGCGCAGCACCGGGACGGCGATGGTCCTGGGCTCGGCGGCCTTTCCGGGGATGCCCCTGGTCACCCTGCCCGCGGCCATCTACTCCATCTCCCAGCAGATCTTCGCCGGCTACCTCGTGCGCCGGCTGCAGCCCGGCGCAGCGCTCCTGCGCACGCCGGTGGGACGCAGCCGGCGCGAGCTCGACCTGAAGCTGCGCCAGCTCGTCCTGGCCAAGGTGGAGCGGCTCACCCTGCTGGTCTTTCGCATCAGCGCTCCGCGCTGGCGCGCGGCACCGTTGCTGCCCTTGATGCAGCTGATTCGCCGCCGGCTGCGCGGGCACGACTTCGTCTCCGTCCTGCAGCACGACCACTTCGCGGTGCTGCTCACCGAGATCGACGAGGACCAGGCGGCCAAGGTGGCCGAGCGCCTGGAGATCGCCCTGCTCGGCCACGCCCCCGCGCTGCAAGTGCGCTGGGGCATCGCCGAGGCGCGCTCGCCCCTGGCGGCGTCCCAGCTGGTGGACATGGCCCGGGAGCGAGCCCTGGGGCTGCGCTGCTCCTCCTCCCCGGAGATCCTCGCGCTGCGCGAGAAGGTCGCGTCCTGAACGGCGGACACGGCGGCCCCAGCCCCGGGCGTCAGCCCGCGGGGTCAGCGCCAATCCTCGAACGTCGCCACGGTCCGACGACGACACGTCAGTGGAGGAGGCGCTCACCAGGTGGGGATGCCTTCATTTCAGGGGCAGTCCATCGCCTGGGGGCACACGCGACGGATGCCTCCTCCACTGACGTTCCGTCGTCCGGGTGCGGTGCCCTTCGGAGATTGGCGCTGGCCCCACGGGCTCACGCCCGGGGCTGGGACTTGCGTGCTGCTCTGCCAACGCTCCACACAGCCGCGACTAACGCGAGCCCGCGGGGTCAGCGCCGATCCTCAAACGTCGCCACGGTCCGACGACGAGCGCCACATGCGCCGAGGCTCGGGAGGCGTGTTGCCTCCGTGCCATCTGAAGCCTTGGCCACCCGTCAGTCGAGGCTTCCGGACTCGGCGATCGGCGCCGGGTGCGGAGAGACCCCGGCGGAAACTCCGGCGCAGAAGGCTGCTTGTTTTTCCTAGGCGCGCGCTCGCCACTCTTCTGCCGCAGCCCCTCACCGCTGCAGCTCGCCCGGCCTGCCTCCACCCCGCAGCCTTCGCGTCCGCCCTCACCATCCACCGTCTTCCGCGCAGCTCATTGACCGCCCGCTCACCCGCTGGCAGCATGCGCCTCGTCACCAAAGCGCAGATTCTTTCGCATATCCGCAATGACCACGTGCTCCTCACGAAAGAGGGCTGGAGCTGCCGAAGAACGGCGCGGCTGGCGCGACAGAGATCGGGCGCGGTACCAGTGGCTGAGCACTGCTCGGAGCTGACAGCAACCAGAGCTCGCTCCGGCGGGCTGGGGTGGTGTACGCCCGCTCGCGGATGCCGTTTCTTTCTGCCCACGGAGAACTGCCATGTATCAGGGAATCCCAAAGCGGTGGGTATCGATTCACGTCCTTCCGGCCGTGCTCCTTGCGTTAGTGCTCGGCGGGTGCGGAGGGCCAAGTCAACCCTCGTCTTCGCAGGACGCTTCGCAGGATGCTTCGATCGAGAACAAGCAGGACGGCGGCCACGAATGTCGTACGGCGCAGTGCACTGAGCGAGGCGATTGCACAGGTCCGTTGGGCGGTGTGGAAGGATGTTGGCAGTGCAATATGGCCTGCTGCGAGGCGGTTGCGGTTGGGACCGATCCATTCAGCGCCTGCTTGCTGTCAGCGTCAGCTTGCCGGGAGACAGCCTGCAACGGACAAGGCGCGTGCTCCGCGCCCGTCAACAAGCCGCAAGGCACCTGGTGCGGGACGGTCTGCAACTACCCAGATGTCTGGAATGGCGTCTGCGACGAACAAGGTGCGTGCGTGGGGAAGGATCTGCGAACGGCGTGCCCTGCCTATTACTCTTGTTCAGGCGACCGTCCCGACAGCCGCTCGTGTGACACCACAGGTTGCTTCGCGAAGTGCCAGTGAGGCCGGTCCCGGTGTGCGCAGGTTCCTGGGCGCCCTGCGAGTCTATTTCGCGGCGCTCTGGCCGACGGCCACGACCACGTCGCAGTGCGTCTTCCAGCTCGGGGGCTCGACGGGGGCACCACCGGGGATGGTGGCACTAGAGTAGGGCCCGACCGATGGAGGTGGCAGCGCCCAGCCTGGAACGAGCCGGCGGTCGGAGAGCTCAGCCCGCTGCTGAAGGCTCCTTGCCCGCGAGCGCGGACCTTGGATTGGCAAACCCCTGCTGGCTCGGACCTTGGGGATGACGTCCACACCTGTCGCAGGTTGCGGTGGCCCCCTGGGAGTCGTGGCCTACGTGATCGATCCCGAGAAAGCCGCGGAGCTCTTGGAGGAGCTGGGGATCACCGCCAGCGAGCCACGCCTGGCTCGCGCCAGGGCCCCTCCGCAGCAGGAGATGCTCGAGCCGTCTCCGGGCTACGCCGCCGACCCTGTCTACCCGGACAACTGACCTTCTCCAACCCTCGTTCCGCGGCGTACTCCCGCGGCCTCGTTGAGCGCCGCAGCGCGAGAGGTGTAGCCTTCGCCCAGACTCGACGATGCCCCGGGGGCTCAAGGCGCTGCGTGCGATCACCGACTAGGCAGCGGCTGACACCTGGAGGTTGGCCATGCGACGGTATCTCCTCTTGCTCGGTCTCTGCGCGGCTGGCTGCCGCGTCGGGGACGTCAACCTCGATGGCAAGCTCTGCGACTCCGTGCACGTGTGCACTCCGGGATGGTCGTGTGTGGCGGGTACCTGCCGCACGGGCGAGGCTCCTGGCCCCGACGTCGGCTCCTTCCTTCCTCCCGACGCTTCGGACGCCGCGAGCCCGGAGGACGCCGCGAGCCCGGAGGACGCAAGCGGCGGCGAGGACACAGGAACGGATGCCAGCGCCGGCGACACAGGCAGTTGCGCGGACAAAGACGGTGACGGATTCGGCGTCGGTTGTGCTGCCGGTGACGACTGCGACGACAGCGTCGTGACGGGCGCGTCATGCTATGCAGGCTGTGAAAGGTTCTACGAGGACCCGGATGGCGACGGTTACACCGATTGCGCGGTCAGCGCGATGGCTTGTGAAACGCCAGCGGGATTTGCTCGAGACGTCGGCAATTGCGGCGAGAATCCACCGGGTGCGCTCGCGCTGACTTCGCCAGCGAACAACGCGAACGTCTTCATGGTCCGTCCCGAGGTCAGTTGGCAACCCGTGGAAGACGCCTAGCGCTACGATGTCGTGTTTGCGGACGACCCTGCCTTCACTTCCAACGTCATCGAAGACTCGGTGCCCGTGCCGCGATACGTAGGGCCCTACATCCACTCGGACGTTCAGGTGGTCTATTGGAAGGCTCGCATTTCTGGCGCGAACGCTTCGTGGTCGGCGACGAGGCTGTTCCACGTCAAGTCTCGGCCTTTGCCCGCGAACGATTTCGTGGTCCCCGCTGGTTCGGGCTATTCCGCCATCACGAGCAGGCTTCGGGAGGCGATGGCGGCCTGTCCAAATCCCCCCACCGTCGAGAAGTTGTGTCGCCTGCGCTTCGAGCCAGGCACGTACGTCATCGGCCAACACGACGCTCCGGTAGGTGATGCAGTGCTCGATGTCCACGACGTGGCGAACTTCCATGTTGACGGCGAGGGCTCGACGTTCATCGTGAGCGACCCCGGCATCTCGTTCGTGCACGTGCGTGGGTCTGATCACGTTACTGTCTCGGCGCTCACAGTGAGGTTCGAGACGACGACTGGTGAGCCAGTGGGGCATACGGCCGGAAGGGTTACCGGGATCGACGTTTCGAACAAGAAGATTCTCTTCGAAGTTCTTCCCGGCCACCTGCCGCTCGATAGCCCTCTTGTCGCGAACGCCAATGACCGCACCTGGGGCTATCTCACCGACCCCGAGGTCCCTGGACGCATCAAGACCAAGGTCCCGGGCACCGGCGCGAGCAAGTCCGTTCCGGACTTCTTCATCTTTTCTCCGGGCCACGAGGAGAAGGTGGGGGCGAACGCCTTCTGGATTACGCTCGACGGCTCGCAGGCCCACTACGTCGATTTCGTGAATGTGGGCGATGTCATGGTCAAGACCGCGTCCTATGGACCCGGAAGCTATCAGGCGCTCGCGGCGCTAAAAGCCCTGAATAGCAACGACATTACGTTTCTGGATCTCAAGATCTACACAGCGCCGGGGAGAGGCTTTTTTGGTTCCAGGGCCAATGACACGAAGTTTTTGGGCGTGAAGTTGCTTCTGCAGACCATGCCCACCCGGCGCTACGCGACGTCTCCGGGTGACGCCATCATCGGTTCGGCCTACCCGATAGGGCACTGGGTAGAGGGCTGCGTGTTCGAAGGGGTCATGGACGACATCATCGCAGAGAACAGCCTTCCCGTGTACGCATCGGCCGTCGATTTCATCCAACGGACCCTCACGTTTCGCGGCGCCAAGGATCGCCTCGATGCTGGCGACCAGGTGACGTATTACGATCCGGGCCGCAACGTTGCTGCTGGGCCATTCCGTATCGAACAGGCCTGTTTGGCGAACCCCTGCGTCGTCACGGTCAGTGGACCATTGGAACAGGTTGATGCAAACAATATCTGGCCCAAGGGTACCAACACGGGCCGGTTCTTCGTCGAGAAGGAGCAGGGACAGTATGCCTATTATCGAGGCAACATCTTCAGAAACTCGCGCCATCTTGGGGTCAATCTGAGCCTTCGTGACGCGGCCGTTGAGTCGAACGCCTTCGAGGGCCTTGGAGAATGCGCCGTGTACGCATCGCCATCGGTCGGTGTGTGGGACAACGGGTGGAGGCTTCGAGGCTTTCTCTTCAAGGACAACGTGGTCGCCTCCTGCGGCCTCGGCATTGAGGCTCCCTACCGGCCCTCCATCCATCTCGGCGTCCCCGTGGTGAAAGGCGTGCAAGCAACGGGTAGCAACGTCCATTCGAGGATCAGGGTGGTAGGAAACTCGATTACGGACTGGGAGGGTGCCGCGATTGAGGTCTTCAATGCAAGCGGTGTCGAGATTCGAAACAACACCATCAGCGACGAGCAGAAGAGCGCTTTTGCCTCCCCGGCGCCACACTATCCGATCTACCTGAAATACGACGATGGGGTCGTGGTCCGCTCCAATGTCGTCACGGATGTGCGCATGATGGGCGATTCCGGCCAGGTCGTGAAGGCCGTGAGCGTTGGCGGCCTCGACGTCCTGGACAACGAGTGGGTTACGACCGTCGTCCATTTCGCCGATGGCTATGAGAGCGAGTCGAGCGCGGAACCGGGTGCGAGCTTCACCTCGGTCGACACGGCGGTGGATGTTGCCGGCCAGTTCCTCGAGGCGACCAGCACTGCGATTGGTGCCAATAGAACCTACTTTCCTACGAGGCTCGGTTCGTCGGCCCCGAACCTCACGGTCGGGTGGAGCGCGACGGTCACGATTCCCGACACCGCGTGGATTGGTATCGGGTTCCAGGAGTCGGATGTCGACAATGGCTTCTTCGCTGGAAGCAATGACAACACCGGACCGTGGGTCGTGCTCGCGCCGACCGCGGCGACCATTCAAGGCGGCGTTTGGACGACTGGCTCTATCTCGCGGTTCGCGGACGTCTGGGCGCCGGGTCAGTCACACCGCGTTGAGTTCTGCTATCACCCTGCGACGAGGACGGCGGACCTCTGGAGCGATGGTCGTCCGCTGGGGCTCGGTTTGCCGATCCAGCACCTCGATGCGAGCGGCCAACTCGCAGACCCTGTCATGAAGCACGTGCAGATTCAGTTCTTCGGCACGGGCGTCGGCAACGGCCATGTCGATGACTTCAAAGTCGTGACGCTGCCGATCTCGGTGGAGTAGATCTAGCCAGCACAGGCCGACGCCTTCCTCCCGGACCCGGCCGACTCCGGATCCGGACACGTCGACGGATCGATCGAAGAGGGCCTCGACGCCGGTCCCCGTGACGGGGGAGAACCCGCGATCAGGGCCGAAGCAGCACAGGCCCATCGCCCGATCTGGTGGAGCTCCACCTTGGCGCCCACCGCCGGACCCCAGTCATCAGGTAGACTCGCCCTCGGCTTCGGCCGGCCCGACCAAGCCCGAGTGTCGGTCCCCGCGGGTACGCTCGTGTTCATCGCCAGCTGGCGCATTGCGCTTCGCCCCAGGTGCGCCGGGTGAAGTCGGCAATCTCCTGGAGGTCCTCTTCGGCGCCCCGGGTGAACCGGAACCTGGGCATGCCTACCGCCGCCGGGAGCTACGGAGGGAGCCGCGGACACGGGCGAAGGGATCCCCCTTGGCGATCCCGCTACGCTCCCCTTCCTCAAGAGCCTCACGCAGCCTGGCGAGCCTGGCTTCGTAGAGACGCTCTTGCTGCTCGAGGACGCGCAGCCCCGCCCGCAACACCTCGCTCGCGTTCTCATAGCGCCCCGAAGCGGTCTTCTTGGCGACGAAGCGATCGAGCTCCTCTGTGAGGTACATCTATGCTGAGACGGCGGTTCCACGTAGCTCGCTGGGATCCACGAAGGCCGATTCAGCCTGCGGGCCTACAGAAACCCACGGGCGACCGCGTACTCCTCGAAGGCAGCCTTCGACCACGTCTTCGTGAGCAGCTCGGCGAGCTCGCCGACTGCAGGAGCCTCGATCCTTGGAGGGGTATCGGGGTCTGGAACGTGGAGTCGGACCTTGCTTCCCGGTGCGATGGGCGACGTGAGCGTGACGGATTCGATGACGTTCTCGTCGGCCTCGTTGTCCCAGTGGATCCTCTCTCAGGGGATTCGCCGCAGGCTGCGCGGGCACGACTACGTCTCCGTCCTGCAGCACGTCACTTCGCGGTGCTGCTCACCGAGGTCGACGAGGACCAAGCGGCCAAGGTGGCCGAGCGCCTTTAGATCGCCCTGCTTGGCCACGGCCTTCAGCTGCAGGTGCGCTGGGGCATCGCCGAGGCGCGCTCTCCCCTGGCGGCGTCCCAGCTCGTGGACATGGCCCGGGATGAGCGGCAGCCACCGGCCGAGGCGGCGAATGCGGCGACGAGCACCAGTTGCCGGAGCACGGGGCACCCGGTAGCGTCGCGGCGATGTTCAGCGTCCCCCTCGCCATCGGGCTGCTCGTGGCGGCGATCGCGGTTTCCGTCGCCGCCAAGCGCGCCCGCGTGCCGTACAACATCTCCCTGGTGGTGGGCGGGATGCTGCTCTCCATCAGCGGGCTGTTCCCGCAGCTGCCTCGGCTGGAGCCCGACGTGGTCTTCCTGCTGTGCCTGCCCGCCCTGCTCTTCGAGGGCGGCATCACCGCAGACCTGCGCAGCATCCGCTCCAACGCCCTGCCCATCGGCCTGCTGGCCACCCTGGGCATGCTGGTGGCCATCGGCGGGACCGCGGTGGCGTTGTGGCTCCTGCTCGAGCTGCCGTGGATCGCCGCGCTGCTGCTGGGGACGCTGCTCTCGGTGACCGACACCGTCTCCATCCTCTACGCTTTCCGCCGCGCCAAGGTCCCGCGGCGCCTGGCGGGGATCATGGAGGGCGAGAGCCTCTTCAACGACGGCACGGCCCTGGTCGTCTACTCCACGCTGCTCGGCCTGCTCGCCGGCTCGGGCTTCTCCCCGGGCCGCGCGGCAGCGCAGGTGCTGGTGGCCTCGACCGGCGGCGCCGGCATCGGCCTGGCCCTGGGCCTCGCCGCCGGCTGGGTGGTGCGCCGGCTCCACGACCCCCTGACCGAGATCATGGTCACCACCTCGCTCGCCCTGGGCGCCTACCTCGGGGCCGAGCAGCTGCACCTCTCGGGCGCGATCGCCGCGGTGACCACCGGCCTGGCGGTGGCCACGACCCTGCGCCGCGACCTCGCGCCGCAGAGCCAGGTGGCCCTGCTCAGCTTCTGGGAGTACGTGGCCTTCGGGGTGAACACCTTCCTCTTCCTGTCGGTGGGGATGAGCACCTCCTTCGAGTCCCTCATCGACTACGGGCCGAAGACCGTGGCCGCCATCGGCTGCGTGTTAGCCGGGCGCGCCGCCGGCGTCTACCTGCCCTTCCTGCTGCTGCGCCTGGCCCGCCCCGCGCACGCGGTGCCCTTGCGCTGGCAGCACGTGTTCGTCATCGGCAACATCAAGGGCGCCCTCTCCATCGCCCTCGCCCTCGGCTTGCCCGCCTCCACGCCCGAGCGCAGCCTGCTCGTCCACATCGCCTTCGGCGTCACCTTCGTCTCCCTGCTGGCCCAGGGCCTGTCGCTGGGCGGCATCCTGCGGGCGATGGGGCTGGTGGCCCGCGACGGGTTCGCCGACGCCAGCGGCGACCACCGGGTGCGACTGCTGGCCGCGCGGGCGGCCCGGCGCGAGCTCGAGGCCCTGCGTGCCGTAGGCCAGGTGCCGCAGGCCGCCTTCGAGCAGCTGCAGAGCGCCTACCAGGTCACCATCGCCCAGTCGGAGCGCGAGCTGCGCCGGCTCTACGACCAGAACCTGGCACACGGCGCGCGCGCCCAGCTGGCCACCCGTCGCTGCCTCATCGACGCCGAGCGCACCGCGGTGCTCGAGGCGCTGCGCGGCAGGCTCATCCCCGAGGAGTCGGCGGAGCGCTTCCTGCGAGACCTGGACGCGCGGCTGGTGGAGATCGAGCGAGTGCTCTCCAGCGCCGAGCATGACGAGTGGCAGATCGGCGGTAGCGGTAGCGGCAACGGCAGCGGCGGAGCGGGCAGCAGCGATCGAGGCGCGGCATGAGGATCGTCATCGGGGGCGGAGGACGCATCGGGGGCGCGTTGGCGGCGCGGCTCTTGGGCGAGCAGCGCGAGGTGGTGGTCGTCGACCATGACCAGGCCGTCTGCGACCGCCTGTTCGAGCAGATCGGCGTGCGCACCGTGTGCGGCGAGGCGACGGATCCCGCGGCGCTGGCCTCGGCGGGGATGGGCGCGGCGGACGTGGCCATCGGAGTGCTCGCCCGCGATGCGGACAACCTCGCCTTCGCCATGCTCGCGCGCTCCGCCTCCGCGACGCGGGTGATGGTGCGCATGCTCGACTCCAGCTACCGCGACGCCTATCGGCTGGCGGGCGTGCGCGACGTGATCGCCGAGGCGGACCTGGTGGTGGGGCGGCTGGAGACCGCGCTCCACTTCCCGCGGCTCTCGGGGATCTTGCCTCTGAGCCAGGGCGACGCCATCCTCTTCCAGCTCGAGGTCCGCCCGCGCAGCCTCGTCGCCGGGCAGACGGTGGCGCAGGTGCGGGCGCGGCCCGAGTTCCCGCGGGAGTGCGTCTTCATCTCCATGATCGACCCCGAGGGCAGGACCGAGCTGCCCAGCGGCAACACCGTGCTCGAGCCGCGTCACACCGTCCTGCTGGTAGCCAAGCGCGACCACGTGGCGGCCGCGGTGGCGGCGCTCACCGCCGAGCCGGGGCTCGAGGACGCGCAGCTCCAGGCCGTCATCGGCGCGATGCGCAAGATCGACTTCCTCTCCTCTCTCAACGAGGACGAGGTGGAGAGCTTGGCGCGTGGCACGCTGCTGGTGCGCAAAGCCAAGGGGGAGGTCCTCTTCCGCAAGGGGGACCCGGGGTCGGTCTTCTACATGGTCCTCGCCGGCCAGGTGGCGCTGGGAGACGACGGGCCGCAGGCCACGGAGGTGGTGGAGGCTGGCGGCTTCTTCGGCGAGCTCTCGCTGCTGACCAGCGAGCCACGAGCCAAGACCGCCACCGCCCATAGCGCCTGCGAGCTCGCCGGCGTGGGGCTCGAGGAGTTCCGCCGCGTGGTCATGGCCAACCCGGCCGTGGCGCTGGAGATCAGCCGCGCGCTGGGCCAGCGCCTCTCCGCCGCGGCCAGGGCGAGCCCGCCCCCGCGGCTCAAGCTGCTGCGGTGGTAGGAGCAGGTCATGCAGAGGGGCAGCGCCTCGCAAGCCTGCCTGCTTGACGAGAACGGAAGCTCCACCTCTCTCGACTCCTGGTACAAGAGGGCGCCGTGAGCCGACGCCCACCGACCGATCCCCTCCGCGCCCTCTCCTCGCCGGACGCCACGCTGGACGAGCTGCGCGAGGCACACCCCGAGCTCTGGGAAGAGGTCTCGGCGTCCATCTTGGCCGCGCTCGGAAAGGGCACCCCCGAGGCCTCGGTGGAGCTGATGCAGCGGGTGCGCGCCGAGGCCGACGCCTGGGGCCAGCGGGTGCGCGCGAGCAAAGGCAACCCCAAGGTCTCTCAGGCCGCCCTCCCGCATCTGCTGCGGGCCCGCATGACCCGGCTCGCGCTCGGGCGCTGCTACCACGCGGCGGCGGCAGCGCAGCCGGGCGGAACCCTGCGCTTCAGCCTGCTCAATGGGACCCTCGTCCAGAAGCTGCTCTTCCGCCAAGGCCTCGAGCGCAAGCCGGCCTCGCTCAAGCAATTCCGGTTCTGGTGGCGCTTCGTGACCCAGAAGCGAATCCTCATGCCGCTGGTGCAGGAGCGCGGCATCTATTGCTTCTACACGCAGGAGCTGATCGCCGAGCTCAAGGAGCTGTGCGCCGGCAGGCCCTGCCTGGAGATCGCCGCCGGCGACGGGACGCTCTCGCGATTCCTGCGCCAGGCCGGCGTGGAGGCCACCGCCACCGACAACCGCGCCTGGACGCGGGCCATCACCTATCCCGAGGACGTGGAGAACCTCGACGCGCGGGGAGCGCTCTCGCGACACTCGCCCTCGGTCGTCCTCTGCTCCTGGCCCCCACCGGGCAACACCTTCGAGAAGCACGTGCTGGCCACGCGCTCGGTGCAGCTCTACGTCGTCATCGGCAGCCGGCACCGCTTCGCCAGCGGGAGCTGGGAAGCCTACGAGCAGCAGAC
>JACRCT010001098.1 GCA_016218885.1 Deltaproteobacteria bacterium
ATCACCATCCCTCCGTGCGCTATGCGGCCACCTGCGAGGTGCCGGGTCGGGAGGAGGAGCTGGAACGATGCGCTGAAGCTCGTTTGGCCAACCGGACCAGTGAGACCCAGGCCGCCTGCCCCTCGACGAGCCGGTCTCGGGGACGCCCATCAACGGCCGCCCCGGCGACGCGTTTCTTGGGACATTCGCGAAACCGCGATCCGCGAAACCGTTTCCCGGGCTATCCGCCGGCTGAGGGTTCGCCGGAGACTGAAGTCGCGCCTGCGGTTGCGAAGTCCGCCTTCGCAGACTGACAAGAGGACCGTGCGGCTTCCTTGTCCCTCGGCGGGTCCCGGACTAGTCTTTCCGGCCTCCACAACCTCTCGAGGGAGAGCGCATGAGCTCCGTTAAGAAGTGCGTCGTCCCGGCCGCCGGTCTCGGCACCCGCTTCCTGCCCGCCACCAAGGCGGTCCCCAAGGAGATGCTGCCCATCGTCGACATCCCCACCATCCAGTACATCGTCGAGGAGGCGGTGGCGGCGGGCGTGGAGAACGTGATCCTCATCCAGGGCCGCTACAAGGCCGCCATCGAGGACCACTTCGACATCTCCTACGAGCTGGAGCGCACCCTCAAGGAGCGCGGCAAGAACAAGGAGTTCGAGGCCCTGCACCGCATCGCCAACCTGGCCTCGCTGACCGCCATCCGCCAGAAGGAGCCGCTGGGCCTGGGACACGCCGTCCGGTGCGCCGAGCAGGCTATCGGCAACGAGCCCTTCGCGGTGGCCCTGGGCGACGACCTCATCGACGCTCAGGTCCCAGGCATCAAGCAGCTCGTGGACTGCTACGACCGCCACAAGAAGGGCGTGGTGGCCCTGATGCGGGTGCCGGAGAGCCAGACCCACCTGTACGGCATCGCCGCCGGCCCGAAGATCGGCGAGCGCGAGATCCGCATCGACCACGTGGTGGAGAAGCCCAAGAAGGACGCGCCCAGCAACCTCGCGGTGATCGGCCGCTACGTGCTGCCCTCGAAGATCTTCCTGATGCTCAAGAGCATCAAGCCGGGCGTGGGCGGGGAGATCCAGCTCACCGACGGCCTGGCGGAGCTGGCGCGGGTGGACGGGCTCATCGGCTACGAGTTCGAAGGGGTGCGCCACGACGCCGGCGACCGGCTGGGCTACCTCGAGGCCAACATCGCCTACGCGCTCAAGCGGCCCGAGCTGCACGACGGGCTGATCGACTACATGAAGAAGACCCTCGCCGCGGAGAAGAAATGAGGCCGTCGGGCAGGCTCGGCACCGGGCTCCTGGTCGTAGGACTGCTCGCGCCGGCGGCTGCAGTGGCGTTCGTGATGTCCTCGGGACAGGTGCTGCACCGCGTGGCGCGCCATCGCGCGGAGCTGGAGCTCTCGTCGCTGGTGGTGCGCGGCTCGTTCACCTTCACTGGGGCCTACGCCGCGGCGGCTGCGGCAGCCCTGAAGGTGCCCAACACCGGCGAGCTCACCTCGTTCGGGACTCTCACCTACAAGATGCCGGGGCGCTGCCGCGTCGAGCTCGAGTCGCGCGGAGGGCTTCCTGCCACCGCAGTGAACGTCAACGGCAACGTCAAGACGTCGGGCCCCGCCCTGGAGCCGCTCAAGGCCTTCGCCGCCGACGTCTGCCCCTTGCTCGCCCAGCCCTCGTCCGAGGAGCTGGTCTCATTCCTCAGGGCCCGCGACGTGGAGACGGCCCCGATCACCCTGGGCCGGGCCAACGGCGTGGTCTCGTACGTGATTGGCGGCCGGCCCAAGGACGCGGGAGTCCCCAGCTTCTACGTGGAGAAGGAGCGCTTCGCACCCCTGCGCCTCCTGACCAGGCAGGGCGAGGCGATGCAGGAGATCAGGATGCTCGACTACTCCTCCCCGTTGCTCGGCGAGTGGCATCCCCGGGTGGTGGAGATCCGCCGGGGAGACGACCTGCTGCGCTTCGTCGCCGACCAGGTGGAGAGCAACGCCAAGCTGCCGGAGAACCTGTTCTAGCCCTGGACCCCGGAAGTTCGCGCCCAGCCAGGTGTTGGCAGGGGACTCCGTGCCCGCCATGAGCTTTCTCGCCCACCTGCTGAGGCCGCTCGATCAGGCCTCGTTCGCCAAGGAGATCGACCGCGAGCTCGCCAAGCGAGGGCAGTCCAAAGGCATCAGGGTCGATGCCCAGGAGCTCGTCCTCCACTTTGGAGACGACCGCACCTTCTACCTGGGGAACCTGTACGAGGAATACCGGCGCACCGGAGCGTTCCGGCGAGCTCGGGTCTTCGAGTTCGTGATCCAGCAGGCGCTCGCCACCGCGCCCGAGGTCCCGGAAGACTTCCTGGCAGCTCGCAAGGGCCTGATGCCCTCGGTGCGCGACCCGCTCACCTTCGACCTGCAGCGGCTGCGGCTTCCCGTCCAGGCCCCAGGCGCCGACGCCTCCAAGCTCGACCCGGTCTGGCAGCCCTTGGGCGATGACTACAGCGTGAGCCTGGTCTTCGACGGCCCGCAGACGATGTCCTACCTCAATCGCGACCAGTTCAAGACCTGGGACGTTCCGTTCGAGCGCGCGCTGGAGTACGCCCTCGACAACCTCGCGGCTAGGCCCTTCCGGCAGGTCTTGGCCAGCAAGGGGCTCTGGGGCTTCGACACCTCCGATAGCTACGACTCGGCCCGCCTCCTGCTCCTCGACCTGATGCGCTCGCTCGACCTGCGCGGTCGGCCGGTGGCCGTCATCCCCAACCGCGAGCTGCTGCTGGTGGCGGGCGAGGACGACCCCGAGGGGCTCGAGGCCTTGGTGGAGCTCGCCACGGAGCGATTCAATCACCCGCGCTGCATCGGGACCGCTCCGCTCGTGCTCGACGGCGACACCTGGCGCGCGTTCCGTCCGGACGGCGACGACCCGCTGCACGTGCAGCTGCGCAACATGTCGGTGAGGAACCTGGGCACCCGCTATGCCGAGCAGAAGCAGGTCCTGGAGAAGCTCCAGGAGCAGGTGCAGGAAGGGCCGCGCGTCGTCGCCGACTCCCTGGGGTTCGTCAAGGAAGCCACCCAGGTGCTGCACACCTACTGCATCTGGGGCGCGGGGGTGCCGACCCTGCTGCCGCGCACGGAGTGGGTGGCCCTCGTCAAGGGCGAGATCGTGAGCGGCGACCCCGGCTCCTGGGCGCTCTACCCCTGGGACGCGGTGCTGGCCGAGGCCGGCCCGCTGATGAAGGCCCAGGGGCTGACGCCCGAACGCTGGGCGGTGGACGGCTTCCCCTCCTCCGAGTCCCTCGCCCGGCTCGCGCCGCACGCCGTGACGCTCTAAGGTGAGCGCGATGCTCACCCTCGCCGCACCCCACGCCCTCGAGGCGGAGATCAAGAAGAGCCGCTTCATCGCCCGCGCCGCGAGGGCCGACGACCGGGCCGCGGCCATGGCTTTCGTGGAGTCGGCGAGCGAGGCCCGCGCCAACCACAACTGCTGGGCTTACAAGGTCGGCGCAGACTACCGATTCAACGACGACGGAGAGCCGGGCGGCACCGCTGGGCAGCCCATCCTTCGCGCCATCGAAGGCCAGGGGCTCGACCACGTGGCCGTCGTGGTCGCCCGCTACTTCGGCGGAATCAAGCTGGGTGCGGGCGGGCTCGTCCGGGCCTATGGCGGAACGGCCGCGGAGTGCCTGCGCGTCGCTGTGCGCCTCGAGGTTCGCCCCCGCGTCGCCTTGAGGGTGGAGGCCCCCTTCGCGCTCACCGGCGCCATCTACCCGCTGCTTGAATCCTTTGGCGCCCAGCGCTTGAAGGAGGAGTTCAGCGACACCGGCTTGGTCCTCGAGCTGTCCTTGGAGGCGAGCTCGGCCGACGCCTTCCGCAGCTCGCTTCGCGACGCGACCCGGGGCAAGGCCGTGGCGACCCTTCACGAAAGTTAACCTCCCGGGCACACACCGGAAGCGCGCCCCGTCCAGGATGCGGCCGTTCGCCGACACTTCCTCTTCGCCCTCGAAGGAGCCCCATGGCTGAACACGTCTGCCCCTGGTGGATCGGGTACCTGCTGGCGAGCCCAGTGCGCAAGCTCGTGCATGACCCCAAGAAGATCCTCGGCCCGTATGTGTCGCCGGGGATGAAGGTGCTCGAACCTGGACCGGGGATGGGCTTCTTCACCGTGGAGATGGCGAAGCTCGTGGGGCCGCAGGGCAAGGTCCTGGCTATCGATCTCCAGCCCAAGATGCTCGAGGTACTGCGCCGGCGGGTGCGCAAGGCCGGCTTCGAGGACCGCCTCGACGCGCGCTGCGCCCAGCAGACGAAGCTCGGAATCGACGACCTGGCCGGACAGATGGACTTCGCCCTGCTCTTCGCGCTGGTGCACGAGGTGCCGGACCAGGAGCGCTTCCTCTCCGAGATCGCCCGCGCCCTCGCTCCCGGCAAGAAGGCCCTCTTCGCCGAACCCGCCGGACACGTGTCGCGCGAGGCCTTCGAGCGCACGCTGGCGACGGCCGAGCGCTGTGGGCTGCGCGCCGAGAGCCGGCCGGGGATCTGGCGCAGCCACAGCGCGGTGCTCGTGCGCACCTGACCCCTTCGGACCGCGGGCGTCCTAAGGGATTCAGGGCAGCTGCGCGACGTCCACGCAGGTCTTGATCGCCCCCGGCCCCATGTCGAGCAGCCGGACTTCCTGGGGGCACTTGTCCAACCCCTCCACCCGGCGGGTGACGAGCCGCTCCAGCCATCCCGGGTACTGCGCCTCGGCCATCGCCAGGTCGCGCACCCCCGACTCGAAGGCCTCGCGGTTGGCGTTCACCGTCCCCACCATCACCTTGTTCCCGAGCACGAACTCCAGGTTGATCACATCTGCCGGCACCCTGATCTCGCGATGTCCGCCCGTGACGCTCGAGAGCACCAGCACGTCGTTCTTGGAGAGGGCGCGCATGGCCTCGAAGGCCAGCGGCGAGAACCCGCTGGCCTCGAAGATGAGCTCGAAGCGCCCGTCCTCCGCGGCCACCGCCGACAGCGGGCGCTCCTGGGTGCTCTGGTAGCGGGCGCCCACCGCCTCGACGAGCTCCGAGCGCAGGTAGGGTGGTCTCTCCAGGGCGAAGGTGACCACCTCCATCCCGCGCAGCCGCAGGATCGCCGTTGCCAAGAGCCCGATCGGCCCGGCGCCCAGCACCGCCGCCCGCTGAGGCCTCCAAATCTTGAGCCGGCGCTGGATCTCGAAGGCCTGCTGGATTCCCTTCTCCACGACGCTCGTCGGCTCGAGCAGGACGGCCACCTTCTTCAAGCCCGGCGGGATCTTGATCAGTTGCTCCGGGGCGTCGACGTAGTACTCGGTCAGGAACCCGTGAAGCAGGCTGATGCCGTGCTCGTGGTAGGTCTCGCTGGTGGTCATGTCCGGCAGCCCAAGTGAGTCGTAGAGGCCCTCACCGGGGTGGCGGACCATGGCCACCACGAATTCTCCACGGACCAGCTCAGAGACGCGCTCACCCACCTCCTCGACCACGCCGAAGCTCTCGTGGCCGATCACCAGGTAGTCGGAGCCCACAGGGGCGGTTCCGTACTCGCCGGCGCTGATCTCCTTGTCGGTGCCGTCGAGCCCGACCTTGAGGACCTTCACCAGCACGCCTCTGCCCCCGGCGACCTCCTCGATGCGGGGCCGTGGCACGTCGGCCACGTGGGCGCTGTCCGGCTTTCCGGGAAAGACCGTGATGGCTTTCATGGCACTTAGGGCCCTGGCGCCGCGGGCGGCTTCAGGCCCGGCGCTGGGGCGCGGCAAAGCTCGGCCTGGGATATCGCCCAGGCGGCATTGATCAGCCCGATATGGCTGAAGGCTTGCGGGAAGTTCCCAAGCAGCTCGCGGCCGCTCGGCTCGACCTCCTCCGCGAGCAGGCCCACGTCGTTGGCAAGGGAGGCGGCGCGCTCGAAGATCCCGCGAGCCCGCTCCCGGTCTCCGGCCTGGGCCCACGCTTGGGCCAGCCAGAAGGTGCACAGAAGGAAGGTCCCTTCCTCGCCTTCCAGACCATCCTGTGCGCGGTAACGATAGACGAGGCCGTGCTCGTCGGTGAGGCGCTCGGAGGTGGCACGCAGGGTGGCGAGCACCCGGGGGTCATCGGCGGGCAGAAAGCCCACGATCGGCATCATCAGGTTCGAGGCGTCCAGGTCGTCGGAGCCGAAGGCCTGGGTGAAGGCACCGGCGCGCGCGCTGAAGCCGCGCTCGAGGATCGCCCGCGCAATCTCGTCGCGGGTGGCGGCCCAGCGCGAGGCATGCCGCTGCGCGCCGATGAGGTCCACGACCTTCAGGGCGCGATCCAGCGCCACCCAGCACATCAGCTTCGAGTGCAGGTAGTCGCGCGGCTCGCCGCGGACCTCCCAGAAGCCCGGGTCCTACTCCTACCAGCGCGTGGCAGCGGCCACGGCCGCCTAGATCAGGAAGCGCGTGGTGGCCGTGTCGATGCCGCCGAGCTGGTCGCGCAGGCGAGCCACCGCGCCCAAGAGCTCGCCATAGACATCGATCTGGCGCTGGCTCCAGGCCCCGTTGCCAACGCGCACCGGACGGCTGTTTCGCCAACCCGAGAGCCAGGGGATCTCGCGCTCGGTGAGGTCGTGCTCGCCGCCGATGCCGAACATGATTTGAAGATCAGCGCCGCCCTGCAGCTGGCTGGTGGCGGCGCCGGCGAGGAAGTCGAAGAACTTGTAGGCCTCGTCGGGACAGGCGGCGACCCACAGCGCCTCGAGGGTGAGGCAGGTGTCGCGCACCCAGGTGAAGCGGTAGTCCCAGTTGCGCCCCGCTCCCACCGACTCGGGCAGCGAGGTGGTGGCCGCGGCAACGATCGCTCCGGTGGGGAAGTAGGTGAGCCCCTGCAGGACGCGCCCGCCGTGACGCACCAGCTCGCGCCACGGTCCCTCGTAGGCCTGATGGAGCGCCGACCAGGTTCGCCAGGCCTCGTTGGTGTCGTCGAGCCTGCCGACGATCTCCTCCTGGCTCCAGCGCCGTGGCGCCGGCTCGGAGCTGGTCGCGTGCTGCAGGGCGAAGGCGACGGTCTCGTTCTGGCGAAGCGCGAAGTGGCCACGGGCGGTGGAGCCGGCGCACTCCAGGACCACCGGAGAGGAAAGCATCAGCAACGAGGCGCCGCCGCGCGCGAACACCCCGCCCGCCACAAGGCTCACGAGCGGCTTGACGAGGCCATACTCCGGGCGCGGCGAGTACTCGAGCGCGAAGTCCACCGTTCCCTGGGTGCAGCGCAGCTGGCGGAGCACGGCGTGGGGAGCCTCGGCTCCCAGCTCGTGGCCGCGCGCGTTGGCGCCCACCGCCATGGCGTCGGTGAGCACCGCCTCACCGCCGGCGGTCGTGAAGGTGGTTTCGAAGACCAGCGCCTCGTCGAGGTAGCGACGGCAAGAGCGGAACGGGCCCGCTGGCCGGATGGAGAAGCAACCCGCCTGGTCGTCGAGCAGGCGAGCGAGCACCGCTGGCGAGTCGAATCGGGGGAAGCACAGCCAGTCGATCGAGCCCTCGCGGCTGACCAGCGCCGCCGAGTGGCAGTCGGAGATCAAGGCGTAGTCGGCGATGGCGCTTTGGCTCATGGGTTCTCCTCGTCCTCGGCCTCGAGCAGCTGCAGCCAGATCTCGCTGAGCGTGGGGAAGGCGGGCACCGCGCGGGCCAGCGTGGCCAAGGGCACCCCGCCGACGATGGCGATGGTGGCGGCGTGCAGCAGCTCGCCCACCTCCGGGCCGGTGAAGGTGGCGCCGACGATCAGGCCGCGATCGTGCTCGATCACCAGCTGGGCCGTGCCGCGGGTTCCTTGGCCGTGGACCGCCGCCGCCGCGACGCCCTCCAGCGGCACCCTTCGTACCCCCAACTCGAGGCCCTGCTCCATCGCGCGCCGCCGGGTCAGCCCGACCGCCGCGACCTGGGGATCGGTGAAAGTGACGCGCGGCACCGGGAGGCCGGGAGAGTGCGCCTCCGGTGGCCCCACCCTTCCGAGGATGACGTCCGCGGCGAGTCGTGCCTGGTACTTGGCCATATGTGTGAAGGGCGCCCGGGCGTTGACGTCGCCGATGGCGAAGAGCCACTGCTCGGCGCCGACGGCCCGCATCCGGTCGTCGACGGCCACCCCATGCGACGCTTCGACCCCCACGCTTTCGAGCCCCAGGTCCGCCACCGCCGGGCGGCGCCCCACCGCGACCAGCAGCTCGTCGGCAATGATGGCCTTGCCGTCGTCGAGCCGGGCCTCGACGGGGCGACCGGCTCCTGCCCGCCGGACCGAGGTGACCTTGCGCCCGGTGTGGACGGCGATGCCCTCCTGGCCAAACGCCTCGGCGACCTCTGCCCCCGCGAACGGCTCCTCGCTCGGTAGCAATCCTGGTGCGGCCTCGACGACCGCCACCTCCGCGGCGCCGAGGCGGCGCCAAGCCTGGGCAAGCTCCGCTCCGACGGCTCCGCCCCCCATCACCAGGAGCCGGCGCGGCACCGCCCGCGCCGAAGTCGCCTCGCGGCTCGTCCAGGGGCGCGCCTCGGCGAGGCCGGGGATCGAC
>JACRCT010000099.1 GCA_016218885.1 Deltaproteobacteria bacterium
AGTGGTGGCGGGGAGTCGAGCGCGGTTGGAGTACGAGAGCGGGGTCGTGGTCGAGGGCCGCGTGGAGCGCATCGAGCGGCGCGATGGAAAGCTGGCGTTGGTCACCTTTGCCGAATGCCGAGTGACCTGGGGCGACGAGGTGCTCTTCCGGCCCGACTGGGGCTCCTTCGACCTGGCGGTGGGCGAGCGCATCGCCTCGGTTTTCTCAGGGGCGGCGGACCAGGACGCGTACGAGCAGCAAGCTGCGCCGGTGAGTCGGCAGCGCACGATCAAGCATGTGTATGACGCCCGGGTGCTCGCGCTCCATGAGTGGTACGCGAAGGTGCGGCAAGTCCGGGAGGGCGAAGCCGGCTTCGATTCGTTGTCCGAGATCGCCGCTGCGGTGAGCCGAGAGCATCCAGACGATTGGCTCCTGCCCCTGGAGATCCTCGAGGTCCTCGTGCAGCGCAATGCCCTGCCCGAGCTCCTCGCCGTCTTGCGCGCGCGGCTCGAGGCGCTCGGCCGCGATCCGGGAGTCGCGGGGCTGGTGGGTGACGGCTTGGGCCTGGTCCATGCCGCCGGCGCCAGCAGCTTCGCGAGATAGCGTCGGTGTGGCTCTGGGGGCTGCGGGGTAGATGACCCAGCTCGCGTGCGCGAGGACCTCGACGACGCTCGTTGGGGAGGAGCCCGTCTTCCATTGCTACCGAGGACGACCGACGCTGACGTGATGGCCGCCGCTCGCCGCCGGTGGCGCCTCGCCCCTGCCGCCAGCAGCGCCACTCTCGCGGTCGGCGCCGCCCCATGGTCTCCGTGCGGAGTCGCTTTCGCAGGCAGGGCTTCATTTGACGCACCTGTCTGCAGGCCAGATACTCTTGCTGCCACAACTGGCGCAGCGCCCTTCCGAAGGGACCCTTCGAGAAGCACGCGGTTGTTCAGATCACGGGAACCGAGTCCCCCGGGCCCATCTTGATAAGAATGCAAGGTGATGCCGACGGGAAGGTTAGCCTCACCTATCGACGCTGCGCCGTGGAAGGGGATCCCTGGACGACGGCGTCCTCGGTTTCCTCGGATGGGCGTTTCAATTTCGTGAACTTCCAAGGCTACGTCAACAATGACGGCAACTTGTGCCTGTCCCAAACCAGGAATGCGACCGGTATTGGGCTTCGCGATTATGTTCCACCGCCGCTCGTTTCGCTCGAGGACGGCCCTGTACCCCAATAGTGAATCTGTTTGACGAGAGCTGAGCGAGGTCAATCCCCGCCATCGCCGCGATAGCGGAGGCGGGGACTGGCTTGGTGGTGTCGGCACGGACGGGGGCGGTGGGCGTCGTCTGGAGTTCAGTGACGATGAGCTTCGCTCACCGCCCTGGCCGCACCGCCGCCAGCAGCTCCGCGACGGCCTCCTCCCTGTCGACGATGCGCGGGACCTTGGCGTGGCACGTGTCGGCGGAGCGGCGTGCGAGCCAGGTGCGGAGCGCCGCGCGATCGGCCAGCACGACCTCGCTGCGCGCGAGCTGCTCCTTGTAGAACTCGTAACCGATCGCACAGCCGCGCAGGTGCTCGTCGAGCCGGCCCGCCAGCTGCTCGTGCCCCATCGAGCGCAGCGCCGGGTGCTCCTCGAAGACCCAGAGGTACCCGGGCGTGCCGGCGCGCAGGTTGGGTGCGACCAGGAACTCGCCGAAGCTCGTCCCCAGCTCCACGGAGAGCCGGCCGACGCTGGCCTCGATGGCGTCGATGGAGACCTTCTCGCCCACCAGGTTGAGCGACATGGTCGTGCGGCCCACGAGCTTGAACCGCATCGGCGAGAGGCTGGCGCACTCGAGGACATCGCCTATGAGGTAGCTCAGGGCGCCGTTGCCCGGGGTGACGACGACGGCGTAGCGCCTCCCCGGCTTGGCCTGCGTCAGCAGGTGGCGGCGCCCGAGGTTCCCGCGGTGGTACTCGTCGAGGTCGACGAGCTCGAAGAAGATCGAGTCATGGAGAAGGTGTAGCCCTGCATCCTCCTCGGACGAGAAGTACCACCCGAAGATCCCCTCGCTGGCGCTGTACAGCTCGGCGACGGGCGGCGGACGCCCGAGCAGGTCGGCCAGCTCCTCGCGGTAGAGGCGGTACTTGACCCCGGAGAGGCACAGGACCTCGAGGTTGCGCACGAAGGCGGTGTATTCGCCCTGCGGCCACGCGCGCCGCAGCGTATGCAGGAAATCGACGGCAGCGGGCGGGAGCGCCAGCAGGATGCCCACCTCGAGCCCGCGGATCTGCTCCGCCGTTCGGCGCTTCTTCTCCTCCCAGTCATGGCAGTCGATCGTGCCGCGGTCGGGCACGAGGTTGCGTCGTAGGAGCCACGGCGTCTGCACGCTCATCCACCCGGAGATGGTGCCCAGCCGTGCACCGCCCGGCAGCGCACCTAGGTCGGTGCCGCCGGTGACGGCGAGCGTCTTCTTGGTGAGCAGCCGCGTGCCTGGGTTGGCCCGGATGAACTCCGCGAGCACCTGCGCCTCCCGGCGGCGATTGGCGGCAAGGAACGAGCGCGGGACCGGGAGGCGCTTGGGGGAGCCGGTCGTCCCCGTGCTGGCTGCGAAGAGCTCCAGCCGCTCGGGGACGGTCAACCCCACCTCACCCTCGCCCTCGCGCTTCCACAGCGGTGCCAGATCGTCGGGGTGGTGCACCGGGACGCGCGCCTGGTAGTCGGCGATGGAGCGCACCTCATGCACGCGGTACTTGCGGCCGAGCTCGGTGCGGCTCGACCGCCTCAGGTGCTGCAGGAGCGCCTGCAGCTGCTGCTCCTCGACGTCGACAGGTGACGGCGGCGCCACCAACCGGGTCAGGAACGCGTTGAGCACCCTGCTGAGCATCGACCGCCCTCGTCGGTAGTAGCGGTGTACGCGGGCACCTGCTTGCCGAAGGCCACGAAGGGCCCCGCGCCACGAGCTCGATGGCTCGCACGGTAGCCGGCGCCCGGACGCGCTTGAATGACCGGGCGTCCCGGCGTCTTGACCGGGTGTTCCGTGATGCGCGCGAGGCGAAGCTCGGGTCCTACGTCAACCTCCCGAGCCAGCTCTGGAGGGTGGGCCAGCCGCTCGACGGGTCCGTCGGCAGGGCCGCCTCGGCGCGCCGCGCCTGCGAAGGCGTGACGCCGAAGGTGCGGCGGAACAGGCGGCTGAAATGCGGCTCGCAGGAGAAGCCATGCTCCTCGGCGATCGCCTGGATGCTCTGGTGCCCCCAGCGCGCATCGGCCAGCGCCGCGAAGGCGCGCTCCAGACGCAGGTTCCGGATGTGCGCCGCCACGCCTCCCTCAGCCTCGAAGTAGCGGTAGAGCTGCGTGCGCGAGAGCTGGAAGCGGTCGGCGATCGCCTTGGGCGTGAGCTCCGGCGAGAGCAGGTTGCGGCGGATGTGCCTGCGGACGCGCAGCGCCTTCAGGCACTGTAGGTG
>JACRCT010001073.1 GCA_016218885.1 Deltaproteobacteria bacterium
ACCTGGCCCTCACCGAGTACGTCGTCGCCCGGCCGACCTGGCAGCACGCGGCCCCGCCCGAGGAGCTCAAGTGCAGCGTCGTCGTCCCCTGCCGCAACGAGCGCGGGAACGTCGCCGACATCTTCAAGCGGACCCCGGAGCTGGGCGCCGGGACCGAGCTCATCTTCGTGGACGGGAACTCCGAGGACGGCACGGTCGAGGAGATCGAGAAGCGGCTGGGCGCTCGCCCGCGCACGAAGCTCATCCTCCAGGGGGAGGGCAAGGGGAAAGGCGACGCCGTCCGCAAGGGCTTCGCTGCCGCCACGGGCGAGGTGCTCTTCATCCTCGACGCGGACATGACGGTCCCGCCGGAAGACCTGCCCAAGTTCTACGAGGCCGTCGCCGAGGGGCACGGCGAGTTCGTCAACGGCACGCGGCTGGTCTACCCCATGGAGCAGGGGGCGATGCGGCTGCTGAACATGCTGGGCAACAAGTTCTTCAGCTTGGCGTTCACCCACCTGCTGGGCATGCCGGTCAAGGACACGCTGTGCGGCACCAAGGTGCTGCGCCGCGAGGACTACGAGCGCATCGCCGCCGGCCGAGCCTTCTTCGGCGACTTCGACCCCTTCGGCGATTTCGACCTGCTCTTCGGGGCCGCGCGCTGCGCGCTCAAGCTGGTCGAGGTGCCGGTGCGCTACCGGGCGCGCACCTACGGGGACACCAAGATCGACCGCTTCAAGCATGGCTGGTTGCTCCTGCGGATGACCGGCGTGGCCTTCCGAAAGTTCCGCCTGTCGATGTGAGCGCTGAGAAGATCTCTGGGCTGCCGGAGACCATAGGTCCCGCATCTCCCACAGGACCTCTCAGACCGCGCGGGCGTCCCCGCCGGCCCGCGTCTGTCTGGATCTTTCGGGTCCTTGCTCCCTGGCGGTGGTCGCCCCGCCCCCCGCCCACCGAAGGCTTGTTGTCGAGGCACAAACCTAGAAAATCCGCGGTTCTCGCTGCCTCGTGCGCGCGGTACGATGCCGCACAAATCGCCATGACCACCTCTGATCGCAGCAGCGCCGTCCTGTTGGCCGTGTCCGAGTTCCTCGGGCGCGAGGTGGCCATCGACGAGCTGCTCATGACGCTGGTCGACCGCATGGCGACGGCGTTGGAGGCCGATCGTGGGACGCTGTACCTGGTCGATCGGGGCAAGGGAGAGGTCTTCTCGCGTGCCGCGCATCTGCCGGAGATCCACGAGATACGCCTCAAGATGGGGCAGGGCATCGCAGGCTACGTGGCGGAGTCCGGCGAGACGGTCAACGTCCCCACCACCAACCAGGACAAGCGCTTCTTCGCGGGCGTCGACGAGGTGACCGGCTACCGCACCGAGTCCATTCTGGCGTCGCCGATGCGCGACCGGAACGGCACCGTGATCGGCGTCGTGCAGCTGCTCAACAAGCGAGGCGGCTCCTTCGCCCGAGAGGACGGCGAGGTGCTCAACTCGCTGGCGCGCCAGGCTGCCTCGGTCATCGAGTCCACCACGGTCTACACCCAGCTCTTCCGGCCCCCTTCAGAGGCGCGAGAGCCCCTGCCTCTGGCAGATCGCTTCAATCGCATCATCGGCGAGTCCGAGCCGATGAAGCTGGCCTACCGCTTGACCACCAAGGCCGCGAACTCCGACGCCACGGTGCTGGTGCGGGGCGAGAGCGGCACCGGCAAGGAGCTCTTCGCCCGCGCGGTGCACGTCAACTCGCGGCGCAAGGACAAGCCCTTCGTCAAGGTGGACTGCGCCGCGCTGCCCGCCACGCTCATCGAGAACGAGCTCTTCGGCCATGAGAAGGGGGCCTACACCGGCGCCGACCAGCGGGCTGCCGGCAAGCTCGACGCTGCGCAGGGCGGCACGGTGTTCCTGGACGAGATCGGCGAGCTCCCCCTCTCGGTGCAGGGCAAGCTCCTGCGCGTGCTTCAGGATCCCGAGTTCGAGCGGGTCGGCAGCACCAAGACGGTCCAGATCGATGCGCGGATCGTCGCCGCCACCACCCGCGACCTCGAGGCGCTCGTCGCCCAGGGCAGGTTCCGCCAGGACCTCTACTACCGGATCAAGGTGGTGGAGATTCGCCTGCCCTCGCTGCGGGTACGCGGTCCCGAGGACATCACCCGCCTGGCGCGGCACTTCGTGGCCGCGGCAGCCAAGCGGCATGGCCGGGAGCTGCCGCGCATCTGTGCCGAGGCGCTGACGCGGCTGACCGCCTACCCCTGGCCTGGCAACGTGCGTGAGCTCGAGAACTGCCTCGAGAGCGCGGTGGTGATCATGGACGGGGCGCAGATGCTGCCCGAGCACCTGCCGCTTCCGGAGCGCACTCGCCTCTCACCGGACATCGCGCCTGATGAGGGCGAGGAGCGCGAGCGGATGGGGAGGGACGAGCCTGTTCCCGCCGCGGCCCAGGGCATCCGGACCCTCGAAGAGGTCGAGCGAGGGCACATCCTCAGCACGCTCGAGCAGGTGGGCGGGAACCGCAGCCTCGCGGCGCGTCTGCTGGGCATCGGTCGCAACACCCTCGCGCGCAAGCTGCGGGGCTACGGGCTTTGACCTCCAGAGCTGGGCCAGCCGCCAGCTCCCTCACACGAACCGCTGGTAGACGGCGGCCACGCGGCGGGCGCACTCGTCCCAGCGGAAGCGTGCGGCGTGGGCGCGTCCGGCACTGGAGAGCTCCGCGCGCCGCTCCCGGGACTGCAGCAGCTCGTGGATGCGACCCACCAGGGCTCCCTCGTCATCGAGAGGGAAGGTGAGGGCGGCGCCGCCGGTGACCTCGGGGAGCGAGCCGGCGTCGGAGACGATGGTCGGGGTCCCGCATGCCATCGCCTCCAGGGGCGGCAGCCCGAACCCTTCGTAGCGCGAGGGGAAGAGGAAGGCCTGGGCCCCCGAGTAGAGCGCGGGCAGTGTGTCATGGCCCTGGCCAGGCAGGACGATGGTGCGGGTGGCGAGGCCGCAGCGCACCACCTCGGGGCGGACCCGCTCCGGATGCCGCCCGCACAGCACGAGAGGGGGCGCGTCCTTCACCCGCGCATAGGAGCGCAGCAGGAAGGGCACGTTCTTGTGGGGCACGAAGCCCCCGACGTAGAGCAGGTACTCCTCCGGCAGCGCCAACCGCTCGCGGACGCGGTGGATCTCTTCGGCGGGGACGGGACGGAAGCGCGGGTCGATGCCATTGGGGATGACCTCGATCCGCTCCGCGGGGATGCCCAGGTGCAGCTCGAGCTCGCGCCGGGAGAATTCGCTGACGGTGAGCAGGGCTTGGGCGCGCTTGGCGAAGAAGCGCACCGCCGTCTCGAAGTAGAGCCGCATCCGCCGTCCGTAGAGCTCGGGGACGGAGACGTAGATCGCGTCGTGGATGGTGAGCAGATAGGAGCGGTACCCCAGGGGCGGTGCCGAGAACAGCGTGCCGTGGAAGAGGTCGACGTCGTGGTGATGCATCAACCACGCAAGCTCCAAGAGCTCGCCGGTCGAGACCGGACGGCTGCGGGCCGGCAGCACGCGCGCCTCGGGCAGCTCGGGGTGAATCGCGGCCGGCTCGCCCCGGCCGCAGAGGTCGTGGCGGGGCAGCAGCGCGGGCAGGCGGCGCAAGAGCTCGAGCGAGTAGCGGGACACTCCGTCCGGGGGCTCCACCAGCATTCGCAGGTCGAGGGCGATGCGACTCATGGCGGACGGATCCGTATCACGGATTTCAAGGATCTTTGGGGGTATGCCGACGGGGCTCGACTCGCTCGTCCGGGGCATCGAAGCCGGCCCGCACCTGGGCGCTCGCGATTGACGCCCAACGGGTGCTTCTCTACGCTCCTCCGGCGCTTGGCCGTCTGGCAGCTCCCCCGAAGGAACTCCAATGAAACGCATCGCGATTCTGGCCGCTGGCGTCCTTGCCTCGTGCGGCGAGCCGCCGCTTCCGCCGGCAACAATCCGGCCCGACGCGAGCGTCCTGAACCGCTGCGAGGGCGTGCTCTGCCTGCCCGGTGAGAGTTGCGAGCCCAGCCTGGGGTGCTTCTGCACCGAGGATGGCTGTCCGGCCCCGGCTGTCTGCAACGAGTCGGGTCGGTGCGAGAACCTGTGCGCCAGCTCCAGCTGCGCTCAGGGCGAGCGCTGCGTGCCGAACACCGGCGTCTGCGAGTGTGGCTCTCTGACCGATCCGTGCGCCGAGGAGATGTTCTGCAACGAGGAGACGAAGCGCTGCGACACCCGCTGCACCTCCCAGGGGTGCCCGCGCGGCGAGCGCTGCGAGCCCTCCTCGGGCCAATGCCGTTGCGCCGATTGCGGGGCGGAGGGCCTCGGCTGCGATCCCACGACCAATCGCTGTGTGAACCGCTGCCCGGCGAGCTGCAGTGCGGGCGAGCGCTGCGACGACCCGGTCGTGGGCGAGTGCCACTGCACCGACACCAGCTGCGCCTCGCATCAGGTCTGCGACGCCAGCCGTCGCTGCGTCGACCTGTGCCAGGGCAAGGCGTGCAATCCGGGCGAGCGCTGCGACTCCAACACCGGCCACTGCGTGTGTGACCAGTGTGGTCCGCGCGACCGCTGCAACCCGGTGACCCAGCGCTGCGAGTCGCGCTGCTCCGGCGTCACCTGCGACGAGGGGGAGGCCTGCGTCGAGACCAGCGGCGAGTGCCGCTGCAGCATCAACCCCAACAGCTGCCCGGCGGGAATGAAGTGCCGGCTGGCGGACTTCGCCTGCGTCCCCATGTGCGACGGCGTCACCTGCGCCGTCCCCGGCGAGCACTGCAACCCGACGAGCGCCGGGTGCGTGTGCGACAGCGCGCCGGCCGACACCTGCGCCTTTGCCGATCCTTCGAGCCGTTGCGATGCCTCCTCGATGCGCTGCGTGGCGCGATGCCTGGGCGTCTCCTGTGCCCCCGGGGAGTCCTGCTCCCCGGTCACCGGGACCTGCCAGTGCCAGAGCGCCCCCACCGACTCCTGCGCCGTGGCGTCCTCTTCCCTGCGCTGCAATCCCGGGCTGTTGCGGTGTGAGGAGAAATGCTCGGGGACGAGCTGTCCCTTGGGCGAGGCGTGCGTGGCGACGAGCGGGGAGTGCCACTGCGGCATCCCCAACACCTGTCCCCAGGGCAAGAAGTGTGACGCCTCCCTGCTCACGTGCGTCGGGCTCTGCCAGGGCGTCACCTGCACCGCGCGCGGCGAGCTGTGCGATCCCTCGACGGGCAGCTGCGCGTGCACGGCCGCGCCGGACAGCTGCACCCCGGCGGATTCGTCGATGCGCTGCGACCCGCTTTCCCGCCGCTGCATCTCGCAGTGCCAGGGCATCGCCTGCGCGCCCGGCGAGATCTGCAGCGCCACCAGTGGACGTTGCGAATGCGCCGCGAGCCCCGTCGACACCTGCACCGACCCCACCACCCGCTGCAACGCCACCTCCCTTCACTGCGAGCCCAAGTGCGATGGGGTGACCTGCGGTCAGGGCGAGGCCTGCCTCGAGACGAGCGGTGCCTGCGCCTGCGGCCTCTCACCCAACACCTGCCCGCCGGGAAGGAAGTGCGACGCCGGCACGCGGCACTGCGTGGGGCTTTGTACGGGCGTGCTGTGCGCGGTTCCGGGCGAGACCTGTGACCCCGCCACGGGCCTATGCTCCTGCTCGGCGGGCCCCGACACCTGCTCCGGGGCGGACCCCACCACCCGCTGCGACCCTGCGCGGCGCTGCGTCCCCAAGTGCCAAGGCGTCTTCTGCGGCCCGGGTGAGAGCTGCGTGCCGGCGACGGGCGTCTGCGCCTGCGCACCTGCCCCCGACTCCTGCTCGTCGGCCGACGCGACCCTCAGGTGCAACGCGCAGCGCGTCTGCGCTCCCAAGTGCCTCGGGATGAGCTGCCCCAGCGGAGAGACCTGCGTCCCCAGCAGTGGCGAGTGCCACTGCGGCCTTCCCAACACCTGCCCCGCGAGCCAGCGCTGCGAGACGTCCACGCTGCATTGCGTGCCGGCCTGCCAGGGCGTCAGCTGCAGCAGCCCCGGAGAGAGCTGCGCCCCCGCGACGGGCGCCTGCCAATGCCAGGCGACGCCGAGCGACACCTGCACTGCGTCCTTGGCCACCACCCGCTGCGACACCGGAAGCCTGCGCTGCGTGTCGCGCTGTGCGGGGGTCTCCTGCCAACCTGGAGAGGCCTGCGACTCGGGTTCAGCGACCTGCCGCTGCAGCGCCTCGCCCGACAGCTGTGCCGCGGTCAGCAGCGCCCATCGCTGCGATGGCTCAACCTTGCGCTGCGTGCTCTTGTGCAGCGGGGTGAGCTGCACGGCAGGCGAGACCTGCAACCCCGCCAACGGCGCCTGCGAGTGCTCCGCCGAGTCGTGCCTGGCCAATTACGCCTGCAGCGTCGCGACCAGGCACTGCGTGGCCTGCGCCCAGGAGACCGATGGCCAGTTCTGCGCCCGGCAGCTGCGCGAATGCGGGAGCCTCTCCGGCCTCGACAACTGCGGTCGGTCGCGTGCGGCGAGCTGTGGGGCCTGCGTCTCGCCCGAGGAGTGCAGCGCCGCGGGTCTGTGCCTGCTTCCGGGCGGACCGGTGAACGACGAGTGCATCGGCGCCCAGCCCCTCGTCTTCGACGGCTCGGGGCTGGCTCACCTCAGCGGCGACACTGCGCGCGCGCTCGACAGCGGCCGCGCCGCAGTCTGCGGGGTGGGCTTCGGCAACGACGTCGTCTATTCGTTCACCACCGGCGGGGTGAAGAACGTGGACATCACCCTGTCGTACTCGGGCATCCAGACGCCGGTGCTCTACGTGCGCCGGGTCTGTGCCAGCCCGGCGAGCGCGGACGAGCTCGCCTGCGACAGCGGCTCCTCCGGCGGGCCGGTTTCGGTGGCGCTGGCCAACCTCCCGGCCGGGACCTACTACCTATGGGTCGATGCCTTCTCCGGCGACTCGGGGTCCTTCACGCTCGACGTGCAGCTGTCCGATCCTCCCCCGGTCCCCGGCAACGATCGCTGTGACACCCCCAGCGTCCTGAGCTTCGCAGGAGGCGGCACCGCCTCCGTGACCGGCGACACCCGCAGCGCGACCAACGACTACTCCGGTACCTGCGGCTCGATGACCGGCGGCGAGGTCGTCTACGCGGTCGATCTGGCCAGCCAGCGCTCTCTCACCGCCACGGTGACCCGCGACCCCGCGACTCCCACGTTCCATCCCGCGGTCTACCTGCGCAAGGTCTGCCTCAGCGCGGACGCGGCCGACGAATCGGGCTGCGGCGTCGAGGCGAGCGGAGCGGCGAGCCTGACCTCCGCCAGCGTCGGGCCGGGACGGGTGTACGTGGTGGTGGACGGGCTCTCGGGCAGTGGTGGCAGGTTCTCGCTGCAGGTGAGCCTCGCCGACCCGTGGGTGGTGCCCGCCAACGAGACCTGCGCGAGCGCATCCTCGCTCACCCTCAGCGCTTCGGGCACGGCATCGGTCACCGCGACGACCCGCCATGCGGCCAACGACGGCGGGGGCGCCTGCGCGGGCACGGGGCCAGACCTCGTCTGGACCGTCACCACGGCCCAGGTCGCGAGCATCACCGCCAGGGTCATTCCGGCGGCGGGGAGCTCCGATTACCGCCCGGTGGTCTACCTGCGCTCGGGAGCCTGCAGCGGAGCGGGCTCGGTGGAGGCTGCCTGCAGCTCCGCGGCCGGGCCAGGGCAGGTGGCCTCGGCCACCGCGGTCAACGCCTCGGCCGGCACGTGGTGGGTCTGGGTGGACGGGTTCGCCGGGTCCAAGGGCGAGTTCACGCTCGAGGTCACCCTGGTGCCCAGCAACGACAAGTGCGCCGCCGCCCAGACCCTCGTCGCGGCGACCACCTATCCCGGCAACTCCAGCTTCGCCGTGGCCGACTACGTGGGCGCCAAGACGGCGTTCTCGGCCGCCTGCCAGAGCTCGAACTTCGGCGCGCGTGGCCCGGACGTGGTCTACGCCTACACCCCTGGGGCCGCTGGAAACGTCACCGTGAGCGTGACCCCGGCCCCAGGCTCGAACTACGACCCCCTGGTCTGGGTGATCAATTCGCCTTGCGTCACCTTTGCGCCGGCATGCCTGGTCTACGCCGACGCCGGGAGCTACAACGCCGCCGAGACGGTCACCTTCGCCGGCTCGGCGGGGACGACCTACTACTTCATCGTCGGCTCGTATTACGCCACGGGTGCCTATTCTGCCGGCCCCTTCTCCATCGCCGTGACCGGACCCTGACTGCCCACGGTCTGCTTCTAACGGGCGGGTGGGGATGGTAGAAACCCGCCGCATGAAGGTCGGCTTGGTCCACGACTGGCTGGTGGGGATGCGCGGCGGTGAGCGCGTGGTCGAGGCGTTCTGCGAGCTCTTCCCGGACGCCGACCTCTTCACGCTGCTGCACATCCCCAAGGCCTGCTCGCCGGTCATCGAGCGGATGCGGCTGCACAAGAGCTTCATCGACAAGCTGCCCTTCGCCCACGAGCGCTACCGCCACTACCTCCCGCTCTTCCCGCACGCCATCGAGACCTTCGACTTCACCGGCTATGACCTGGTGCTCTCCTCCTCGCACTGCGTGGCCAAGGGAGTGGTCGTGCCCACCTCGGCGGTGCACGTCAGCTACGTGCACACCCCCATGCGCTACCTGTGGGACCAGTACCCCGAGTACTTCGGGCCGGGGCGGGCGGGGCTGCTCACCCGCGCGGCGATGCGCACCTGCTCCACTTTCCTGCGGACCTGGGACGAGGCCTCGGCCAACCGCGTCGACGTCTTCGTGGCCAAC
>JACRCT010001074.1 GCA_016218885.1 Deltaproteobacteria bacterium
CGGAGGGCACGGCGGCTCCGACTCCGCCCCGGCGGCGATGGAGGTGCTCAAGGAGTACTTCCGAATCAAGGCCGAGGAGGCGGCGGCACGCAAAGCCGTGCCTCCAGCCGACGCCCCCCCCCCACCCCTGCCGCCGTCCAAGGAGGAGGGACCGCCGCCCTCCAGCAGCGTCTTGCGGGAGGCGGCGCGTGCGCCGCCGGAGAGCTCACCATGGAGCTGAGCCCGAACAGCCCGGGCGCACAAGCTTCGCGCAAGATGTGGCGCCACGCGCCCTGGCCGCTCCTCATGGTGGCCGCAGGGATCGCCGCACTGGGGGTGTGGAACCTCATCTCCGCTTCGAGGGCTGCCCATTCTCCTCTCTGGAAAGCGCAAGCGTACTGGCTGGGCGTCGGCCTTGCGGTCTGCCTGACCATCATGCTGGTCGACTACCGCTACCTGTTGCGGCTGGCCTATCCCATCTATGGCGTGGTGCTCGTCCTGCTCATCGCGGTCAAGCTCAAGGGACACGCTGCAATGGGGGCCCAACGCTGGCTCGACCTCGGGCCGATGCACCTGCAGCCCTCGGAGCTGATGAAGATCGCCGTCATCCTGGTCCTGGCGCGCTTCTACCACGACGACCCACGGCACAAGGAAGGCTACTCGCTCTTCGACCTGTGGCTGCCATGGCTGCTGGTGATTCCTCCGGTGGTGCTCGTGCTCAAGCAGCCCGATCTGGGCACCGCGTCGATGATCGCCGTCGTCTCGGGAAGCCTGATCCTCTTTGGCAAGCTGCGGGCCTGGACGCTCGTCGTCTTCGCCGTCCTGGGGCTCATCGGCGCAGTGCTGGGATGGGGCTACTACTCCCACTGCAACCCGGGGATCCCCAAGGCCCAACGGCCCAAGTACTGCGTGCTGCTCAAGGACTACCAGCTCAAGCGCGTCTCCAGCTTCCTCGACCCCGAGGCAGACACTCTCGGCTCTGGCTACCACGCCAGCCAGTCACTCATCGCCGTGGGCAGCGGACAGGGCTGGGGCAAAGGCTGGGGTGAGGGATCGCAGACCCGGCTCTCGTTCCTGCCCGAGCAGCACACCGACTTCATCTTCTCGGTGTGGGCCGAGGAGCGGGGCTTCTTCGGGGCGGTGGTGCTGGTGCTGCTCTACCTGTTGATGCTGCTGCTCGCGGTGGGGGTGGCAGTCAACGCGCGAGAGAAGTTCGGCAGCTTCATCGCCGTGGGTGTGACCGCCATGCTCTTCTGGCAGGTCTTCATCAACATTGGGATGGTGACAGGCATGTTCCCGGTGGTGGGCGTGACGCTGCCGTTGATGAGCTACGGAGGCTCGTCGGTACTCACGGTGATGGTGGGGATGGGGTTGCTGATGAACGTGGGGATGAGGAAGTACTTGTTCTAGCCCTACCTTCGCATCTTGAGCCCGTTTTCCGAGCAGCCTGGGCAGCGAAAGCTGGCCGGGCTGCTTGGAAAACGGGCGACTCACTCTTTGCGCGCGCGCCATCGTGGAAGGAACGGCGACGCCTGAGCTGGTCGTAGCAGCGCAGTCTGCGAGAGTCGGGCTAGCCCACGTTCGGCGCCCAGGTGCCTCCCCAAGGGTCGCAACCGGCAGGCCGCCTGCTCGGCAGCGGACCTCACTCCTCGCCGAGGAGCCAAGGTTCGCCACTCGGATCCGAGCGTTCGCGCGAACGGCCTTGCTGTCCCTGAGGGAAGGCTCGACCGACTATCCCAGGACCTTCTGGATGGCCTCGTCGATCTTCGCCTTGCTGGGCACGCCGGCCAGCGTGTGCACTACCGCGCCACCCTTGAAGAAGATCAGGCGCGGAAGGGAGGTGACTCCGAAGCGCTGCGGGGTCTCGATGTTCCCCTCCACGTTGAACTTCACGATCTTCAGCTTGCCTTGGTAGGTCTTCGCCAGGTCCTCGAGAACTGGAGTGAGGGCCTTGCACGGACCGCAGTACGTGGCCCAGAAGTCCACGAGCACGGGCTGTGCAGATTGCAGGACGTCCTTCTGGAAGCTGCCGTCGACCACGTCATTGAGAAGCGGGGATGCCATCGGGCAAAGCTCCTTAGCGCACCAGAGACGTGCAGCATTTAAACCCTGACCGGCCGGCGCGCAACCGTCTGGAAGGCCCTGGCCAGCCATGCGTGCGGCTCCACGCACCTTGACGCCAGCTCCGAGGATCGATAGGGGCTCGACCGGCCCATTCCGCCAGAGACGTAGCCGCCCCTGCCCGCTCGCCATTGCTTTTTCGGGCCCGCCGCCGTGGAGCCCTGATGCAACTCCGATCCCGCCGCCATCGCCTCGCCCTCGCCCTGGCCCTCATGGCCTCCCTTTGCTCCGGCTGCTCGGGCACGCCCCGCCGGCCTACCCGCTCTCCGTATGAGGTCGTCCTACCGGAGGTGAAGGGAGGCAGGCTCGATCTGGCCCACTTGAAGGGGCGCGTAGTGCTGGTCTACTTCTTCGCCACCTGGTGCTTCCCCTGCCTGGTGGAGATGAAGACGCTCATCGCGCTGCAGAACGAGGCCGAAGCCCGTGGCTTCACGGTGGTGGCGGTGGGCATGGATCTCGAAGGGCGCAAGGTGCTGCAGCCCTTCGTCGACACCTATCGGCCGCCCTTCGCGGTCCTGCTCGCCGACGAGGAGGTGCGCTCGGGACAGAGCCCATTCGGCCGGGTCGAGGCCCTCCCCACCACCTTCCTCATCGACCGTGAAGGCCGGGTGGACGTGGCCTACGAAGGTCCTGCCGACCCCCTTCAGCTACAGCGGCGTATCGACCAGCTGCTGGGACGCTGAGCGCCTGCACAGATGCCCGGCCGTTTTCTTGCCAGGCCGCCGAGCGCTGCTACCCTCGCGGCTGTAGCACGATGTTGAGCATTCCGAGGCCGGCGAACCGATGAAGCGCACCTGGAAATTGGCACTTGCCGCGGTGGCGCTGGCGGCAGCCCTGGCGGGCCTCTCGGCCATGGACCAGCAAGGGCTGGGGCGCTACCGCAAGAGGCAAGCGGAGATCGAAGCGCTCCAGCACAAGCAGCGGGTGCTGCAGTCCGAGAACGAGTCGCTGCGGCGGGAGATCGCCGCGCTTACCGGTGACACCCGCGCGCTGGAGCGCGCCGCCCGCGAGGACCTAGGACTGGTCCGCAGCAACGAAGTGATCTTCACATTCGAGCTTTGAGGAGGTCCCCCATGCCACGCGCCGCATCCTCGCGCAGGAGCGCCTGGGAGATCGTCGCCGCCTACCGGCGTCCCCTGTCACGGGGCCTGCGCCTGGGCTCCTTCCTGGGAGCAGTGTTCGCGCTGCTGCTGGTGGGTACCGGCCAGCTGCGCAGCCTGGCGACGGTGCACTGGTCCGAGACCCTGTACGTGGCCGCGGTCGCCGCAGCGCTCATCGGCACCATGGCCCGCCGTGTCCGCCGCGCTGCGCTCGGCGCCTCCCACGGCGTTCGCGACGACCTCGAGCTGGGGTCGATACTCATCGGCTCCGCCTATCTGGTGGTGGAGCTGTTCGGCGCCACGGTCTTCCCTGTCGTCTACCTCCTGATGGCGTTCCTGGTCGCCTTTCTGCCTCGGCGCTCCGGCGTGGCGCTGCTGGGGGTGGCGGTGCTCTTCGATGCCGCGCAGAGCTTTTCTCCCCCCGGGACATCTCTGCCCCTCCAGTTTGCGAGCCACGTCGGCTTCCTCGCCCTCTTCGCCGCGCTGTACCACGCAGTGCTGTCGGCGCAGGTGGCCCGGGGGCGGGCCAATGAGCAGGCCGCGGTCGATCGCCGCATCCGCGAGATGGAGGAGCGGGCCCACGACTACCGCTTGGTGGCCAGCGGAGTCCAGGCCAGCTGCGAGGGCGAAGAGGAGCGCGAGCGCTGGATGCTGGCGTCGGTCCGGGAGATCGAGGGGGCGGTAGGAGCGGCGATCGAGGTTGCAGAGATCACCCTGAAGACGCACACCTGCGCCGCCTTCGTGCTCACCAGCGACGACAAGGCCCTCAAGCTCCACGACTGCCGCTCTGCCTCCGAGCAACTGCAGCGCGAGGCCTTCTCCTCGGGCGAGGGCGCGCTGGGCGGCGTGCTCAAGCGCCGCGCCCCCATACGCCTTTGCGGCAAACTCAAGGGCATCACCTGGTACGAGCGGGACCCCGGAGTCCAGAGCGTGCTGGCGGTGCCTATCGTCGAGGGAGCGGGGTCGGGCGCGGTGCGCGGAGTGCTCGTTGCCGACCGCATGGAAGCGACGCCCTTCACCGACGAGGACGAGCGCGTGCTGTGCGTGGTCGCCGGCGAGGTGCTGCGAGCCATCGAGGTCGAGCGGGTGCTCAGCTACATCAAGCGCACCCGCGACGAGAAGGAGCGGCTGTTCCGGGCTATCGAGGAGCTCAACCGCGCCGCCAAGACTGCCGAGGCCGTGGGAGTGGCCATTGAGGGCGCTCGCGGGCTTGCGCGACTCGACTTCGCTGCCCTGACGCTGGTCGAGGAAGAGAACGGCAGGCGTCGCCACAAGGTCGCGCGGGTGGCAGGCGTCGTCAGCGGTCGGGCGCTCGAGGGCGAGACCTTCACCGACAACACAGGTCTGGTCGCCAACGTGGTGCGCTACGGCGTGCCGCTGCCCGGGCGGGACGTGCGACAGGTGGAGCGGGAGGTCGTCTTCGACGAGGGGACCCAGCTCAAGGGGCTGCACTCCTTGAAGATCGTTCCCCTGCGGGCAGGAGAGCGGATCCTGGGGACGTTGGTGGCTGGCGCGCGGCGGCACGACGCCTTCGACGACGACGAGGTGCGCACCCTCGAAGTGCTGGCCATGCAAGCAGCCCAGTCAATCCTGCGGGCGAACCTGTTCGAGCAGACCGAGCGAATGGCCACCACCGACGGCCTGACCGGGCTGCTCAACCACCGCACCTTCCAGTCCCGCGCCGAAGAGGCCATGCTGCTGGCGAGCCGCTACAAGAAGAAGCTCTCCCTCATCCTCACCGACATCGACCACTTCAAGAGCGTCAACGACACCTATGGGCATCCCACCGGCGACCAGGTGCTCAAGGGCGTCTCGAGGATCCTGCGCAAGACCGCGCGCGACACCGATCTCGTGGCACGCTACGGCGGCGAGGAGTTCTGCGTCCTGATGCCAGAGACGGACCTGGCAGGCGCCAAGGTCATCGCCGAGCGCATCCGCAAGGAGATCGAGGCTGCGACCTTCGACACCGAGCTGGGGCCGCTCAAGGTCACCATCTCCCTGGGCGTAGCGACCTTCCCCGACGCCTGCTCTGCCAAGCAGGAGCTCATCGACAAGGCAGACCAGTGCCTCTACTTCGCCAAGCACCACGGGCGAAATCGCAGCGTGACGGTCCCCGAGATGGAAGCCGGACCGCGAAGGGCTGCCACGGGAGCGTGAGGAGCTGGGGGAGGGCCGAGACAAGACTCTCTATGAGATGGGCAGAGCCCATCAAACTTGAGGCTCGCCGAACGCTTGCCTGCCGGACCCGAAGACGGAGGGACACAGAAGACGCGGCACGTCTTACCGGCTTCGCTACAATCCCAGCGTGCCTCCGCCGCCGACGCCTCCTCTAGAGCTGCTTGCGCCTGCGGGCGATTTCTCCTGCCTCAGGGCCGCGCTCGAGGCCGGGGCTGACGCGGTCTATCTTGGTCTCACCTCGCTCAACGCGCGTCGCCGCGCGCGCAACTTCTCAGCGGGTGAGCTGGCCCAGGCCTGCGAGCTCGCGCACGGCCTGGGCCGGCGCATCTACCTGACGCTGAACGTCGAGCTCGCGCAGGGAGAGCTGGCCGAGGCCGCGCGCGTTTTGGAGCTCGCTCGCCGATGCCAGGTGGACGCGGTGCTGGTACGCGACCCGGCGCTCCTGGCGTTCAAGCCGCACTTTCCCGAGCTCGAGCTGCACTTCAGCACTCAGGCGTGCATCACCTCGAGCGCAGACGCGGAGGCCGCGAGGGAGCTCGGCCTGACTCGGGTGGTGCTGGCTCGCGAGATGACGCTGGAGGAAATCGCCGCAGCATCGGCAGTCTCCGGTGTGGAGAGCGAGGTCTTCGCCCAGGGGGCGCTCTGCTTCTGCGTCTCAGGACGGTGCTTGCTTGCGAGCTGGGTTGGCGGGCGCAGCGGCAACCGCGGCCAGTGCACCAGCCCCTGTCGAGTTCCCTGGACGGCCGACGGAGAACCAGCAGGGACGCCATTCTCGATGCACGACCTTTCGGTCGCCACCCGGGTGGAGGAGCTGAGACGGGCGGGCGTGAGGGCGCTGACGATCGAAGGGCGCCTCAAGACCGCGGCATGGGTACGCGCGGCCGTGTCCCTCTATCGCAAGGCCATCGACGGTTCGGCGGCGGGCGAAGAGCTGGCCCGGGAAGCCCAGGCCTTGGGCGCCTATACGGGCCGGCAGCTGACGTGCGGCTACCTGGACGGGAAGCGCGAGAACCTGACGGGGCGCTCCGGCCGAGAGAGAGCCGATGCGCGAAGCGAGGGGGCGGCTGCAGCCATCAAGCCTGAGGCGTCTGCCGGCTATGCGCTCGACGTGGAGATCGGCAAGCGCATACGGTGCCGATGGTCGTATCTGGAGAGCACCGAGGAATTCGAGCTCTCCCGGGCCGAGGTCCGACGAGCAGAGAAGGCCGTGAAGGTCTCGGCCCTCCTCGAGCGCCTCGAGCACGAGCCTGTCGACGGCGTGCAGGCGGGCGAACTCCGCTGCAACGAGCCGGGGGCCCTCCTGGTTCCGCGGACGGCCAATGCGATCGAGCAGCGGGTCCAGGCAGCGGTGCGCCGCGCACTGCGCGTCCGGCGTCAGCTCGAGGTGCCACTGGCTCCTGCGATTCAGCAGATCTTGGCACTCGCCGACCATTGCTCCCAGTCAGGCGTCGAATCGAAGAGGCGAGCCGATCGCGCTCGCCTGACGGCAATGCAGGCGAGTGGTTTCCTGGCGTCTGTTCAGCCGACTGCGGGGACCATCATCGAAGGTCTCCACGCCGAAGGTTTGCGCAGCCTCGTCGCCGCTGGCCACCGGAAGCTCATCGCCGCTCTGCCCCAAGTCTTCTTTGAAGAGGACCGAGCTTCGCTCCAATCCTTGTTGGTGGCCTGCGCCGAGCTTGGCGTGGTCGTCGAGGCCAACAGCTGGGGTGGCTGGCTCCTGTCCAAGAGGGCGGGAGTGCGGCTCCTCGCCGGCCCAGGGCTCGGCGTTCTCAACTCGCTCGCCGCCCGCGAGCTTTCTCGGCTCGGTTTCCAGGAGGTCACTGCATCCGTCGAGGCGGACGCCACCCAACTCGAGTCACTGCTGCGCTGCTCGCCGGTTCCATGCACGGTGGTCGTCTTCGGCAGACCAGCCCTCATGACCACTCGGGCGGCGCTGCCCAAGCAGCTCACGGACAGGACCCTCGAGGATCGCAGGCAGGTGAGGCTGCGCTCGGCGACCGAGCGCGGGCTACTGCAGCTGCGTCCCCTGCAACCGTTCGATCTTCGAAGCACCAGCCTTCCGGCCGGAGCGGCGCACCAAGTCGTGGATCTCGTGGGCTCGGAGGATCCGCTTGCCGAGTGGCAGCTGCGCGAGGGCAGCCCCGGCAGCTCGACCTTTAACACTCAACGCACCCTCGCTTGAGCCGACCTCCACGCGGGAGCCTGACTCCAAGGGCTCGAGAAAGACCGGTGGATGTGGCGGGCAGCAAAGGGGGCTCGAAGATTGAGAGCCACAGGCCATGAGGAGCAGATGGCCCGCAATAGGCGAAGCCCCGATGATCTTGCGATCATCGGGGCTTCATAGCTCCGGCAGCGACCTACTCTCCCACACGGTGGCCCGTGCAGTACCATCGGCTCTGGAGGTCTTAACTTCCGTGTTCGGGATGGGAACGGGTGTGGCCCCTCCGAAATAGCCGCCGGAATCTTTGAGTCCGGGATTGCCGGACCGAATACGTTGGAGTTCGATTTCATGCGCCTTGAGAAGCGAAGGCTTGTGCCGTCTTCTCGGTTCGCATGACGAACGCGAGAAGTTTGAGAATATAAGCAAGCCTCACGAGCTATTAGTACCGGTCAGCTTCGCGCATTACTGCGCTTCCACTCCCGGCCTATCGACGTCGTAGTCTACGACGGCTCTTGAGGGGGCTTGCGCCCCGGGAGAGCTATTCTTGAGGTGGGCTTCCCGCTTAGATGCTTTCAGCGGTTATCCGATCCGTACGTAGCTACCCAGCGATGCCATTGGCATGACAACTGGAACACCAGCGGTACGTCCATCCCGGTCCTCTCGTACTAAGGATAGGTCCTCTCAACTCTCCTACGCCCACGGTAGATAGGGACCAAACTGTCTCACGACGTTTTGAACCCAGCTCGCGTACCGCTTTAATTGGCGAACAGCCAAACCCTTGGGACCTGCTCCAGCCCCAGGATGCGATGAGCCGACATCGA
>JACRCT010001065.1 GCA_016218885.1 Deltaproteobacteria bacterium
CGGTGCCCCGGCGCGGAGGCGTCCACCCACTGGCGGTCCCCGGCCGGGCGGGTGTGCGTTCAGGGATTGGCTCAGGGGCGGTGGTGCTCGTCGTCCTCGGTGAAGCGTGCCCACACCAAGTCGGCGACCAGGCGCACCTGGACCAGCGCGGCGGGCTCCGGCGTGCCGCTGTTGCTGGCGGCGTCCGCGAGGTCCGAGGCGGGGAGCGCCGCCGCGGTCGGAGGGGCGGGGGTCGGCGCCGGGGGCTGTTCGGCAGAGGCGTCCACATCCTGGAAGACGAGGGCGGGAGAGGCGCGTTGCAGCACCAGCGACGCGGTCACCGCCCCGCCCAGGACCAGACCGCCCAGGACCCATCCGAGCCGCCTCAGCCGCGGCGTGGCGGAGGGGCGCGCCGAGGGGGAGGAGCCGGCAGCGCGGCTCGCCTCGAGCAGGGCCCGACTGAGCAGGGCGTTTGCCTCGCGAGCACTGGCCGGGCGATCCTCGGGAGCCTTGGACAGCAACGTGTCCACGAAGCGCGCGACGCTCTCCGGAATGTCGGCGCGCAAGATGCGCAGCGGCCGGTGAGGCTGGGTCAGCACGCGGGCGATGATCTCGTTGTGGCTCTTGCCCTCGAACGCCGGAGAGCCGGCCAGGGCTTCGTAGAGGATGGCTCCGACCGCGTAGAGGTCGGCCGCCGGACCGGCGCGCTTGGCCGAACGCGCCTGCTCAGGCGACATGTAGGCCGGAGTGCCGAGCACGGTGCTGGTGTTGGTGACCGAGGCTTCGCGCTGGTCGTGGAACTTGGAGACCCCGAAGTCGAGGACCTTGATCGCCGCCCGAGGGCCCTCGACCAGACAGACGTTGTCGGGCTTGAGGTCGCGGTGGACGATGCCCTGCTCGTGGGCGGCGGCGATGGCGTCGAGCAGCTGGGCGATGAGCCAGGCCGCGGTGGCGAGGTCCATCCGGCCCGAGCGGCGCAGGCGAACGCCGAGGGACTCCCCGGGGAGGTGCTCCATCACCAGGAAGGTCTCGCCAGAGGCGGTCTGGCCCATGTCCAGCATCTCGACGATGCCGGGGTGATGGATAGCCGAGGCGGCGCGGGCCTCGTTGCGGAAGCGGACCAGCACCTCGGGATCGGCGGCGAAGCGGGGCAGCAGCACCTTGATGGCCACCCGGCGACCGATCGCCAGATTCTCGGCGAGGTACACCGCACCCATGCCGCCCTGCCCGAGGGGACTCTCGATCCGGTATTTCTCTCCCACCACCGTTCCGCAGGGCAGGAGGGCGGTCTCCGGGTTCATGTCGGTGCGCGGCCCTCGAGGGTGTACGCCCCGCCATGGCTCGCCGGGGCTCGAGTCCGAGGACCGGCGGTGAGGAGGGCGGGACTGCCGCCTCGCTCCCAGAGTGTCGGGGTCGGGCGCTCCGCTCGGCCAGCGCTGCGGCGCAGGAGACAGGGGAGGCGAGAGGCGAGCTGCATCGGGCCACTATAGCCTGCGCCCCTCGGGGGAGCGGGTGGGGGGAGCGGGTGGGGAAGACCCGTCCTGGGAGCCGTTACCCCGACCACCCTGAGCGGAGCGACCGCGGGCTTGGTCGCGGTCGTGCAGTCGAAGGGCGCTCGGGGGCTCTCAGGCGCTGATCGAGATCCCTGCGGATTGGCGCGGAACCCTGCGCTACTCCTCGCAGGGCCCGTCGTGGGCGATCGAGGCGTGGGCGATCCGCGCGTGACAGCGGTCCCAGTGGGTCTGGCCGCTGCAGTCGCAGACCCGGTTGTCGACGCTGGGGTTCGGCGGCGGGCACTGGATCGGGTAGTCGTGGGGACGCTGGCAGGTGCCGGCGGCATTGGGGGACAGGAGGCCTCGTAGGCGCAATACAGGCCGTCGTCGCAGCGCAGCGCCGCGATGCCCCCGCAGGTCTGCTCGATCTCTACACCACGCGCTTCTATCGGATGCTCAAGCGCGCTCTCGCGCCGGGGGCGCCCATCGCCATCCAGAGCACCTCGCCGCTGATGGCGCGCAAGTCCTTCTGGTGCGTGGGAAGGCTGTCGGAAAGAGAGCGCGCACCGGGGCGATGGCCCTGCAGATCGTCCCCGATGCCCCGGAGCCCGAGGTGCGCTGGGTCAACGCGGCGGGACGACGCCTGCCGCCTCCTCCGGCACGGCGCTGCCCGGTCAGGGCGAGGATCTGGCACTTCGAACTCCCTTCGACCCGGCTTCCCTCCTACTCCTTGGAATTCTCCGCTCCCTGCTGGGCCGCAGCGTCCTCCTCTGCCGAATGGATCTCCGCCTTCAGCCGCGCGGCGGCCTTGTGCTCCGGGTTCAGCTTCAGCAGCTTGTCGACCTCGGTTCGCGCCGCCACGAACTCGTGGTTCGCCAGGTAGATCTTGGCGAGGAACAGGTACGCTCGGAGGAGGTGAGGGTCCTTCTTCAGGGCCGCCTCGGCCGCCGCCACGGCCTTGTCGCGATCGCCAGGAGTGACGCGCGGCTGGGCAAAGCGCGCGGCGACGGCCAGGTCGGCGAAGGCCCGGACCGGGTCGTGGAGGACGTCGCGCTTGTCCGGCACCGTGCTGTAGACCTCGGCGACCTTCTCGGCGGCCTCGATCCCCCTGCACCCGTAGTAGAGCGCCGACGCCCGGAGGAACGCCGGAGCATCTCCAGCGGCACCCAGCTTCTTGACCAGGGACTTGGCCTTGATCTGGCTCATCTCCTCGCGAACCCTCTTGGCTCGATCCAGCCAATCAGCAGGCTCCTTGCGGGTCTCGAGCTTCTCGCGCTGCCTGTTCAGCTCGTTGTAGCGCGCCTCGAGATGCCGGATGTCGTCGCGTAACTCCTGGGTGAGGAAGACCGAGGCGATGAGCTGATTGGCCAGGAACGGCACATACTCCGGCGCCGTCGCCTCGAGCTTCTTCCAGGCCTCGACGGCCTTGGCGATTGAGCGTTCGTCGTCGCGCTTGAGCAGGGCCAGCGCCTTGGCGTCTTCGGCCTTCAGCGAAGGGAGCGAGGTGCTGGCTCCAAGAGCGAGCGTGAGCAGGAACGTCGTGCAAGAGCGCAAGGCCGCCTCATGGAACAGATGGGTGGGAAGCTGCGGTCCCTCCATGAACCCGCGATAGTGAGGGCACCGTCCTTGAGAGGACGGTCGCAGGGTGATTCCGTTGCAGCCAGTCTGCACCTCACCGCAAAGAGGCTCTTCCTCAGCGCAGGGCCGACAGGGCCTGCTCGATGAGCACTCGAGCTGACGTGCCAAGGCGCATGTTTGGCCAGAGCTGGACCGCCAAGACCTCCGTGGAGCTGGCGGTGGGGAGCAGCGACGTGCATCTGAGCGTGTGGGCCGACTGCAGAGGGGCATGGGGCAACTTGACCTGGCCCGAGCACCCCGGCTCCGGGGACTACCTCTCCGAGTTGCCCGCGAACGCAGTGCTCTTCGAGGACAGACTGGAGGGCTCGGCCGCAAGCTGGGAGCTGAAAGGCCTGTGGCACCGCGCCCAGAATTCGAGCTGCGTGGCGCTGCCCGCTGAAAGTGGCAACGGGGCCCTCTACTTCGGCAACGAGGGCTACTGCGACTTCTACAACCGCCAGAGCTGCTACCAGGGCGTGGGCTGGGCCACCACGCCGCCGATTGCCGGCGTCAAGAAAGGCGCCAAGCTCTCCTTCGACAGCTACCGCGACCTGGGAGCTTATGACGCGACCTGGGTCGAGTTCTTCCTCGCCGGCCGTGGCACCTCGGCGGCCTCGGACGATCGGCCTCGGGTCTGGATCCAGCGCGATGTCCAGCCCACCGACAAGAGCTGGCAGCACGTGGAAGTCGAGCTGCCCTACGCCTGGTTCTACGGCATGCCGGTGCAGATTCGCTTCGTCGCCGATACCCGCTCCGGCTGGGAGAAGCGCGACCACAAGGGCTGGGTCGTCGACAACGTGCGGCTGTCCCTCTGAGCCCGGAGGCGTCGGACCGCCCTCGGCGGTGCTTCGCGACTCCGCCCCTGCGCCTGCCCAGCGCTTCACGACCGGTCTGCTACTGGCGAGCAGACGTGGCCCACTTCTGCCGAGCGCCGCAGGCCGTGGACGAGGAAGCCCCGGGTGCGCGGAGCCGAAGTTGCGCCACGTAGCGCAACTTGCCGTGAACGGAGGAGGCGCCGGGTACGCGGAGCCGAAGTTGCGCCACGTAGCGCAACTTGCCGTGGAGGCCTACCCCGACCAGCACGGATGGACCTCCCCGCGCCTGCGCTGGTGGGTGGACTACGCCTGCCGGGACGATTGCGGCCTGCGGCTGGAGGAGACCTCGGCCTGGGCATCTTCTACTTCGCCTCGCCCACCCTGGAGGCAAGCCCGCCGAGTTTCTCACCTGGCCGGAAGGGAACGGCCGCGCGGTCGAGCACATCGCGAAGGCCGTCGGAAAGAGAGTGCGTACCGGGGCGATGGCCCTGCAGATCGTCCCCGATGCCCCGGAGCCCGAGGTGCGCAGGGCCAACGCGGCGATGGGTGAGGCGCACCGCACGATCGCCCGCCGAATCGTCTGTGCCACGCCATCCTTCGTGACCCGCTACCTCCTTCCGGCTGCGGGAGCGCACCTCAAGAAACGTCCTGCATGACAGCCGGTCCTGGGCTACGTGGACGCCGCCTTCCAGGCTGGACGCGACCACGGGCCCACCGTCTGGACCTGGTACCTGCCGCTCTGCGGGGTCGATCCCAATACCGCGCGGCGCAAGCTCCTACTCGCACGCCATGAGTCCTGGCGCGACGCCATCGCGACGGACCTGTTTCGCGCGCACCGGGGGCTCGAGGTCTGGGCTCACGCCCTTCGAAGAGGATCACGTCGCCTTCGATCGCACGGGAGACCGGGCCCGGATCTCGGCCCTGCGCGCCGCACCCAGGCCTGCTCGACCTCGGCCGGGCAGGGGCGTTCGGCTGAAGATCGAGACGACTCTCAGGGCGCCCGGGGGGGAACGTCGTCGAGGAGCACTGACGCTGCAGGAGCCTCGGTCGACTGCGTGGGCTCCGGCCGAACGGCCCAAGGATCGCTCTTGGGGTCGGTGAACGCGGGATAGAGCAAGAGCACTTCACCGGCCGCGTCGATACCGAGAGCGAGGAGGCAGGCAGGGGCGGCGTCGAGGTCGCGATGGCTTCCCGGGGCGGACCCGCTCGGACTCCTCGACGAAGACTGAAGGCGCCTTGGCCGCCAGCTCGGACTTCAAGGAGGAGGTGCGCCTGTCACCACCCGGCGCGCCGGAGCGCCGGTCGGGGCGAGGAGCATCTCGGGGCCCGGGAAGGGGCTGCCCGTCCTCCGTCGTCCTCGGGTCGGCCCTTGACGTCGCCCGTCTCCAGGGTAAGAGTAAGACTGGTATTACCGCAGAAAGGGGAACTCGTGCGCATCACTTCAAAGGGGCAGGTGACCATCCCGCTCGCCATCCGCGAGAAGCTCGGGTTGACCCCCAACACGGAGGTGGAGTTCCAGATCGCGGGTGATTCGGTCAAGGTCCGCAAGGCCAAGACTCAGACCCGCGGGCGGGCCCTCATTGAGCACATGAAGGGACGCGGGACCGGTCGGATGAGCACCGACGA
>JACRCT010001095.1 GCA_016218885.1 Deltaproteobacteria bacterium
TCCTCGGGGTTGCGCATCCCGACCCTGTCGAACCGGTAGCGCATCCCGTACGCCGTCATCAGCTCGATGCTCGCCTTGTCCGCGGCCCCCGTGATCTGGAGCCTCGAGCCGTGCGTCCCGTCGTCCGTGCAGTTCGTGACCCCCGGGCCCGTGTCGGGCATGCCGCCGTCCGGGTCGGGCGTGCCCGCGTCGGGCCCCACGCACGATGGGAACGGTTGCGCCTGCCCGCCCAGGACGACCGAGTACCTGTGGTCGCTCTCCTCGACCACGAACCCTTCCCAGTTGTGCCGCCACCCGACGCCCAGCGGCCCGGGCTCGTTGCTCTGGTTGTTGTAGGTGCGCACGAACGACACCGTGTCCGCGTTCTGCGCGACCGCCATGTCCGCGTGCGCGAACGAGAGGTGGCCGTCGTTGAGGTTCACCCCCGCGACCGTGTCCTGACCCGGCGCCGCCGCGTTCACCCCTTCGTACGCGCCCACCGCGCGCCCGAGCTTGCGGGTCTGTTTCTTCGCCCCCACGGGCGAAGTGGGCTCCAGCACCACCCACACGTCCGCTGGTTTCACCTTGCCCCCAGGCATCTGCGGCACTTCGGGTGGCAACGGCAGGCGGAAGCGCTTCGCGCCCTCGACGCCGCCGCGCTTGCTCTGCTTCAGATGGAGTTCCTTCGCGCTGCCGCCCAACTCCTCCACCGTGTACCCGGTGACGTCGTCCACGTAGGTCAGCTTCACCTCCTTGATCACGTTGTCCCGGGTGCAGTCCTTGTCCAGGCACAGCCTCGCCGTGCCCCCCTTCAGCTCGCTCGGCGCCACGTAGAAGTTGGCGATGGCCGGCTCCGCGACAGGCCGGACCTTGGACTTCGGGTCAGAGGAGCGCTGGGCGGTGTAGCTCGAGCCCGCAGCGAGGTAGTCGAGCCGCGGGGCGATGCCGTAGAAGTTGAACCGGTAGAGGACGTTCTCTGCGTTCCCGCTGAGGTACAGCTCGATGTAGAGGATGTCCTCCGCGCTCAGAATCTCCTCGAACGCCCCCACCTCCGCCCCGCAGGTCCCCGTCATCGCCTTCGACGTCGCGTCGATCGTGATCGAGCACTCCACTCCCAGCCGGTCTCCCCCCATCCGCACGACGTACTCGCCCGAGAGCGTTCCCGCCCGGCCCGAAGTGTCAGGCGTGAGCAGGGACATCAGGTACTCGTAGGCGGTGTCACCCTCCTCCGCGGAGGCCGTCGCCCCTTCCAGCACGCGCCGGGGCTTGGCGTCGTCCGGCGCACTGGGGTCGGATCCCACCGCCCAGAATCCGGCGTCCGCCACCTCCAGCACCCTGTACTCGTGCTCGCGCGAACGATCGAAGCGCTCGAGCATCGCCCCCTCCTGCTCCCGATGCCGGTACACGCTCTTGAGGCTCAATGCGCCGACGGGCAATCCTGCGGGGAAGGGAGTGCCCCCCGGCGCGTCGCTGTAGCCCCCCGGGAGCGCGGCCCCGCCCACCGGCCCTTCGAAGTGCGGCGGCGCGTGCTTCGGATCCGGGTGCTCCTTCTCATACATCCGGTTCCCGACGGCGTGGACGTAGTAGTTCGCCCGCTTTAGGTAGTTGCGAACATCCACGACCCCCGTGGCGGTTCGAACCCGCTGCGCCGGATCGACCGAGACCGACGCCGACCCAGGCCTGACGTCGAAGGTCTTGTTGTACGGCATCGCCTGGTCCGTCTCGGGGATTCTCACCACGTGCCCGGCCAGCGGCGGCACTCCAGCGGGGACGTCCACGACCTCGGGCCGCTTCTCGTCGAGGCAGGGGTCCCCGCGCGCCAGCGCCTGGGCCGAGAGCCGGGAGCAGTAGACCTCCAGCAGCCGCCCGGCGTCGCCGACGTCGCGGATCGGTCCCACACCGGCGTCGAGACCCGTGGGCGTCGTCGGGGGCGGGGCTGGGGAGGTCGCGGTCACCTGTCTCGCGGCGGTCGCGCTGCGCCTGACCTGCCAGTGCGTTCGAAGCTGAATGAAGTCATCGCGGGAGGTCGCGGCCCCACCCGTCCGGATCAGATGCTCCAATGCCTCCCGCTTCACTCCCTCGTCTTGAGCCCGCCGAACCACCCTCAGCGCGAGCTCTGGAGGATAGAGGTCGACGTTGGCCTCGATTCCGAGCTCCTGCACCGTGCAGCGGGACAGCTCGACCGTCTTCCCGGACTCCAATGTCTGCAGGGGCCCGCCTGCATCCAGGTCCGCCTGGCACTCTCCGTTCGGGCCTCGCTTGATCTTGTTGATCGGGGGGACCGTCACTGCCTGGATCCCGGCGTAGCCGGTAGCGTGGTTGACGGCGAACGCCACCAGCCGGTCGCCCGGTCCCAGTCGCACCGCGCTCGCGGACCTCGGGCCGCACTGCGAGGCCTTGAAGGCTTTCTCCTGCTCCGTCCGGGCCGACTCTAGCTTCGCCTCGATGGCCCGACACTGCTCCCTCACCGCTCGCTGGTTCGGCATCGAGGGGCCAAGCCTCACCCTTGCGTATTTCCCGTGGGCGGGAGCGGGCTTCAGCCTCGTGCATTTGCCGGCTTCGCAGTGACCGCCGACGCAGTCCTCGTCGAGCACGCATCCCCAGCACTTGGGGCAGTCCCCGCAGGCTCCGCCGCAGTCGACGTCGGTCTCCGTGCCGTTCATCAAGCCGTCCGAGCAGGAGATGCACTTCCCCGCCGAGCAGAGGTCGCTGGCGCAGTCGGAGTCCCGGGAGCACTCCTTGCCATTGCTGCACTTGGGACACGGTCCACCGCAGTCCACGTCGGTCTCGCCTCCGCCTCTGGACCGATCCCGGCATTGCTGCACCGGCGCGCACTTCGCTGCCGTGCAGAGTCCGCTCGCGCAGTCGTTGGCTGCAGCACAATCCTTGCCTCCGAGGCACTTCAGGCAGGATCCGCCGCAGTCCACGTCAGACTCGGACCCGTTCTTCGCACCATCCGAGCATGTGGAGTCCGGCTCCGAGCAGACCTTGTTCAGACACAGCCTCGTGGCGCAGTCGGCGTCTATGAGACACGCCTTACCCTGGACGCACGGGCCGCACGTTCCCCCGCAATCCAGATCGGTCTCGGGGGCCTGCTTCACTCCATCGGCGCAGGGTGCCGGGCGCGTGAGGCACTTGCCTCCGGAGCACAGGGTGCCCAAGCAGTCGGTATCTGCGAGGCACCGCTTGTCATTGGGGCACTTCGGGGCGGTGCCGCCCCCGCAGTCGACGTCGGTCTCGGCGCCGTTCTTCGTCCCGTCGGAGCACTCGGGGTGCTGGAGCTCCTCGGAGCACGTCTCCTCTGCTACCGGCGCCGTCAACGCGTAGTTCGCGACCATCTGCTCCAGGTTGTCCTCCCTGAAGAAGAAAACCTCAGTCGTGCTCGCGTCCTGCTCCGAGATCCGCCTGATCAGCCCGGTCTTCGGGTCCCACTCGGTCGGCAGCCCTCCGCACGTGACCGGGAGCCCCTCGCCCGCGGAGTCCACCAACCTCACCGTCCCGTGCAGCAGCCGCGCGTCGACCAGCACGTCCGCCTTCGAGATCTCGCCCGCGAAGATCGTGTACGGCGGCGAACAGGTTGGCGCCTCGGCCGGGACCTGCTCGAACCTCGTCGCGCCGAACGCGTCGAGCCTGGGTGCGACCCGTTTTCCTAGATCGAGCTGCGCGCAGGAGATCCCCA
>JACRCT010001096.1 GCA_016218885.1 Deltaproteobacteria bacterium
GCGATCGGCGCCCCACCGCTGGGAACGGTGCAGGTGGAGCTGTCCGATGCCGCCCTGCGCGAGGCCCAGGGGCGCATCGTTCGCGGCGCGGTCCTGCTCTGGCTCGTGCTGCTCGCGGCTGCCATGGGGTTGGCAGTCCTGCTCGCGCGTCGCATCACCCGCCCGGTGGACGCCCTCGCCCAGGGCGCTCGCGAGATAGCCCAAGGCGGCTTCGGGCGGCAGATCGAGGTGAGCGCCTCGGGCGAGATGCAGGATCTCGTCCGGGCCTTCAACGCCATGAGCCGCGACATCAAGGAGGCCACCGAGCGCGCCGGCGTGGCCGAGCGTGTCGCCGCCTGGCAGGGCATCGCCCGGCGGCTCGCCCACGAGATCAAGAACCCGCTCACGCCCATTCGCATGTCGGTCGAGACCCTGCTCGCCGCCCATCGCGCTCGCCGGTCCGACTTCGACGAGATCTTCAAGGAGTCGGCGGGCGCGGTCCTCGAGGAGGTCGAGCGGCTGCGGCGCATCGTGGACGAGTTCTCGCGCTTCGCCCGACTGCCCACGCCGGAGCTGGCCGGCATCGAGCTCGCCGAGCTGGCGGCCGGGGTCCTCTCTCTCTACAGCTCTCCACCCGACGGGATTCGCGTGGAGCGCGAGCTGGCGACGGGGCTGAGCGTCCGGGCGGACAGGGATCAGCTCACCCAGGTCCTCATCAATCTGCTCACCAATGCCGAGCAGGCTATGCCCCGGGGCGGACGCATCGTCGTGCGCGTGCTTGCGGCCGGCGCCACTGAGGTGGCGCTGGAGGTCGAGGACGAGGGCCCCGGGGTTCCCGAGCAGGACCGCTGCCGGATCTTCGAGCCCTACTTCACGACCAAGACCGGCGGCACGGGCCTGGGCCTGGCCATCGCCCTGCGCATTGCCCAGGAGCACGGAGGGCGCCTGGAGGAGCTGGGGGCTGCCGCTGGTCGCGGGGCCCGCTTTCGGCTCTCGCTGCCCCGCGCGAAATAGAAGGCGGGGCGTTACCCGAGTAACGCCCCGCTTCGAGATTCATCAAACACCTGCAGGTGAGCTTCAGCGGCCCGCGACGGCGTACACGATGGGGTCGGCGGGGCTCACGGGCCCCTCATAGGAGTTGTTCTGCACCTTGGGGGGGATGGGATCCTGGGTGGATGAGGTGTCGTCGCCGGAGCCGCCCGGGGCAGTCGAAACCACGGAGACCAGAAGCAGATTCCCGGCTGTGTCGAGCGCGAAGGTGACCTCTCCCGGCTGGTGCTGAGGCGGCGGGACGGGGTCCTGGGTCGAAGCGACCTCAGACTGATTGAGGCCCAACGACAGAGCCTCGAGGTCCTGGTCGACCTCCACGCCACACGCGGAAAGGCCCAGCGCAACCAACACGGCGATAACAATCTGGCGAATCATGGCCTGCCTCCTACCGACTGCAGAAGCATAGTGCAAGTGGAATGCCGTGGTCATCTCACCCTCCCTTGACCTGCCCGCGGAGGGCGGGGTCGGCATTGACGATCTGAGAGAGCCGGGAGCGCTTCATCTGCAGCAGGCGAGCGGCCTCGCTGATGTTGCCCTTGGCCTCCCCGAGCGCGCGGCTGATGCACTGGAACTCGACATCCTCGCGCAAATCCTTGAGCGAGATCCCCCGTTGCCTGGTGAGCTCGAAGTAGTCGAGCGTCTCTTCGGGCGGGGGCCGCCGGCGCATCGTCGCGGCGGAGCCATCGTCGGCGGTGTCCTCGTCGTCCTCGTCGGCCGGGGGAACCGCAACCAGCGGCGCGAGCTCCTGGATGTTCTCGAAGGCCTCCGGGAGGATCGTCCTGCTGGTGGCGAAGATCGAGGCCGAGGAGATGACGTTCTCGAGCTCGCGGATGTTGCCGGGCCAGGAGTAGCTCGCCAGAAGCTCCAGCGCCTCCGGGGAGAGGACCTTCTTCTCCTCGTGGCGCTCCAGCGCGAAGCGGGTGAGGAAGTGCTCGACGAGCTCGGGGAGGTCATCGCTGCGATCGCGCAGCGGTGGCAGCTCGAGCATGACGCCCTTGAGCCGGTAGTACAGATCCTGGCGGAACGTCCCCGCGGCGATCATGGCCTCGAGGTTGCGGTTGGTGGCGCAGATGACGCGCGCGTCCACGCGCAAGGTCTTCTGGCCGCCCACGCGCTCGAACTCGCGCTCCTGCAGGACGCGCAGGAGGGCCACCTGCGCCTTGGGGCTGATGTCGCCGATCTCGTCGAGGAAGATGGTGCCGCCCTCGGCGAGCTCGAAGCGGCCCTTGCGCTCGCGGATGGCGCCGGTGAAGGCGCCCTTCTCGTGGCCGAAGAGCTCGGACAGGAGCAGCTCCTCCACCATCGCCGCGCAGTTCACCTTGACCAGCGGCATCTCCCTGCGCGCGCTCTTGCGGTGGATGGCCTCGGCGAGGATCTCCTTGCCGGTGCCCGACTCGCCACGGATGAGGACGGTGGCGTTGGAGCGGGCCACCGCGTCGAGGACCTTGAGCACCTTCTTGAGCGCGGGCGACTTGCCCAAGAGCCCGTGGGCGCGCACGTCGTCGCCGGAGTCGAGGGAGAGGGCCCGAGCCACCTGGCTGGGGGTGATCTCGCGCTCGCTGGCTGCCGAGAAGACGGCTGCGCGTCTGGGGTGCTTGAGGAACGAGGGCCGGGAGGCCGGCGGGATGCGCGTGACCAGCTCGTCGAGGAGCCGCGCGGCCCGAGTGGCGTCGGCCGCGGCGCCGGCAGGGTCGCCGGCCGCGGCGCGCAGGCGCGAGAGCAGGTGGTAGACGCGGTAGGGTCCCTCGAGGTCAGGGGTCTCGAGCAGAATCTCCTTGGCGCGGGCGAGCCGCAGCATCGCATCCTTGAGCTCGGAGGCGTTGAGGGCCAGCTCTCCGGCGATCATCTCGCTCTCGGCCTCGATGGCGCGCGAGGTCCTGGACATCTCGTCCACCGACTCGGTGGCGAGGGTGCCGCGGGCCAGGCCCGCCTCGCCACGCGCGAGGTGGATGCGCGCCTGGGCGAGCGCGCTCTCGGCGGCGTAGCGCGGGCTCTTGAGAGTCTCGAACGAGGTGCGGGCCTCGGCGACGTGGCAGAGGGCCTCGGCCCATTCGCCGCGCGCCTCTCCGATCTCCCCGAGCACCAGGCGAGAGGAGGCGACGAGATAAGGGTCGCCGACCTCGGAGGCCGTGGCGCGGGCGTGCTCGCACAGCTCCCGAGCTCGCTCGGACTCACCCAGGAACAGGTGCAGGCGGGCCAGGTTCAGTGCACAGTGGGCGACCTCCTTGGCGCGGCGGGCGCGGGTGAAGGCCGAGAGGGCCCGGGCAAGGTGGTCGACCGCGGGCTCGAACTCCCCGGAGTCGGCGTAGAGCGAGCCCAGGTTGGAAAGCGCCAGCGCCGACAGGCCACGATCGGTGCCGCACAGCGCCAGCCCCGCGCGGTACAGCGAGATCGCCGAGCGGCGGTCGCCGCGGCGGTGGGCCACGACGCCCTGGCCGATCAGCGCTCGGGCCTCCTCGCGCGGCATCCCTGCCTGGCGGGCCAGCGCGGCGTTGGCCTCGTAGGCCGCCGATGCCTCGTCGCAGGCGCCCTGCACGAGCAGCACCTTGGCCAGCGTGATGCGCAGTGGGAGCGCCAGCGAGGGGCGCGACCCGTAGGTGATCAGCCCCTGCTCGCAGTGGGTGCGCGCTTCGGGGTACTGGCCCTGCAGGAAGAGGACGTCGGCGAAATCGGAATAGGCCGACAGCCCGGCGGCGTCGCTTTCGGCGGGCAATCGCCTGCCGTCGAGCACGACCTCGCACAGCTTGCGCGCGGTGGTGAGTCGGCCGGTGAGAAGGGCCAGCTTGGCGGCCTCGGCGGCCAGCGCTCGGCGGAGCTGAGGGCTGGCGCCCTTCTTGGCCAGGCCGACGTGGCGCATGGCTCCGACGTAGTCGCCAGCGCCCCTGAGGACTTGGGCGACCCGCTGGTGGACGGCCGGATGCTCGACCTGTGGCAGGCCCTCGAGCGCGCGGCGAAACAGCTCGGCGGCCTCGTCGAAAGCAAAGCGATCGGCCAGGGCCTCACCCGCCCGCAAGGCCTCCTGCGCTCCGCGACCATGGGGGTCGGCGGCCAGGAAGTGGCGGGCGACGACCTCGGGGTCGGCGTTGCGTGCGCGCAGCTCTTCGCCTGCGGCCAGGTGCAGCTGGGCCGCTTCGGCAGGCGAAGCCATGGCGAGAATCGCCTGGCGGCTCGATTCCCGGCCGATGGCGAAGGCGAGCTCGCCCACGGCGGGACGGAGCTCGACGAAGTGCTCGCGTGCCATGCGGTCCAGCCGGGCGCCGGCGTCAGGGAGAGCCTCGCCGCGCACCTGCCCGATCAGCCGGCCGATGAGCTCGGCACCCGCGGGCTGGTTGAGCACTGCCAGGCACAGCAGCGCATCGCGGTCTGCCTGGGGCAGGGCCGAGAGCCGGCGCTGGAACAGGTCCGCTGGCCGCGCAACCGGAGAGGCGACGACTTCTTCGAGCGCGGTGGGGAGCCCGCCGGTCACCTCGAGCAGCCTCTTGGCGACCTCGCGCCGCGACAAGAAGGCCCGGATGCCGTCGAGGTCGAGGCCGGACAGCGGAAGGCTCACTGCCGGTGCTTTGGCCACCAGCTCGCTCAAAGGACCCGGCAGCGGCCCCTCGTCGCGGTAGGAAACCACGAACAGCCCACCCGAGC
>JACRCT010001078.1 GCA_016218885.1 Deltaproteobacteria bacterium
GCGATTGGCATGGCCTGCTTCGGTGGGGCCTCTGGCGCCTGCGCCGCACCCGGGCATGTGGGGCTCAGCGAGTGCCATGGAGGCGTGGTGGTCTGTGCGGGGCCGGATCTCCTGCGCCCGAACCAGCTCGAAGAGAGCTGCAACGGCCTGGACGACGACTGCGATGGTGTGGTGGACGAGGCTGCCGTGGACGTCGGCGGGCCTTGCGGGCAGAGCGCCGTCGCCCCCTGCTCCCTGGGGGTGTACCACTGCGTGGGCGGCAGCCGCATCTGCGAGGGCGCCAGGGAGCCCCTCCCGGAGACCTGCAACGGGGTTGACGACGACTGCGACGGCGTCGCGGACAGCAGCAGCGGCAACCCGCCTCCCGAGGCTGTCGGGCCATGCTCGGTGCCCCCGCCGGCGCCTGCCGGTTCGACCTCTCCGTGCCAAGCAGGCGCTCTGGCGTGCCAGGGAGGCCACGTGGTCTGCCAGGGGGCGGTAGGCCCCACCTCCTCGGTTGACGGCTGTGGAATCGATGCCAACTGCGACGGGCTCCTCACCCAGCAGCCGAATCTCGGAAGCGACGTGAACAACTGCGGCTCCTGTGGGAACTCGTGCTACGCGAGCAGTTTCCACGCGAACTGGTCGTGCGTGTCGCGCGCCTGCGTCTTCGCGGGCTGCCAAGCTGGCTACTGGGACCTCGACGGCGACCAGTCCTGCGAGTACGCCTGCACCTACCGCTCCGCCGCCGAGGCCTGCAACGGGCTGGACGATGACTGCGACGGGCAGATCGACGAGCAGCTCGCTCCCCACCTGGCTGCCCCGACCCGTGTCTGCGGGGTGCTTCCCTCGGCCACCTCGCCGGAGTGCACGACCGAGGTGTCGGTCGCCTGCGTCCAGGGAAGGTGGGAGTGCACCTTCCCGTCCTTCGTCTGCACGGGCAGCTCCTGCGAGGCTACCTCCGAGCGCTGCGACGGCCTCGACAACGACTGCGACGGGGTGGTGGACGAGGGCTTCGCGGGCCTCGGCACCCAGTGCGCGAGCGACGACGGGGTCGACCTGAAGCACGGCGTCTGCCGCACCAGCGGCACCGTGGTTTGCGACGGTCCGAGCGCGGTCGTCTGCAGCGCCACGAAGGCCGACTGCAACACCCTCCCGGCCGGCTGCACCGAGCGGTGTGACGGCGTGGACAACGACTGCGACGGGTTGGTGGACGAGGCCTTCAACAACAAGGGCAGCAATGTCGCCAACTTCGTCAAGCCGGCCGTGACGAAGCTCAGCACCAACCTCTGGATCTACACCTACGAGGCGAGCCGCCCTTCGGCCACCGAGGACGTCCCTGGCCTGGGCAACGGGTACTGGACCGCCGCGCCGGCGGGCTTGACCCTGGACAAGACCCCCGCCTGCTCCGTGCCCAACAAGATCCCCTGGTTCAACGTCACCCCACTGGAGGCGGAGCAGACCTGCACGCAGATGGGAGGAGCGCTCTGCACCATGGCCCAGTACCAGACGGCGTGCAGGCCGAATGCGCCGAGCTCGGCTTGCTTGTGGGGCTACAACCCGCGGGGCGCCGCGGGGAGCGCCTGTGCGACCGACTACGTAGCGGGGACCAAATTCTGCAACCTGGGCCCCAGCTACGACTTCGGGCCGATGACCGCCGGCGACCAGGATGGCCTGCTTCCGACCGCCTCCTCGGCGTTGGCCAACTGCTGGGCGGACTGGTCGAGCCTCCAGGGGAACACGGCCTCGACCAACAAGATCTTCGACCTGACCGGCAACCTCCGCGAGATCACCAAGAACGGGGCGAGCTATGCCGTCATGGGAGGCGCCTTCGTGAGCCAGGTGAGCAACGGAGCCTCATGCAGCTTCACGAGCTATTCGGCAAGCGCGACCTTCCAGCTCTATGACGCCGGGTTCCGCTGCTGCTTCACCTCGGACCCGACTCTCTAGAGCCCAGGGGTCAGCACTTGGCCGAGTCGAGGCCCTTCAGGCGCTCGACCAGTCCCGGGATCTTCTCGAGCAACAGCTCGAGCTTCCCGGCCTTGTCGGCGATCGGCAAGACGCTGACGCCCTCTTCGGCGAAGACGAGGAGGGCCACCGGCCGCGCCTTGGCTCCTCCGCCCGCGCCGCCTCCGCTGCCGTGCTGCGGGCCGGCCGCCTCGCCGTGTCTGCCGAGGTCGTCGCCAGACCCGCCACCGACGCCGAGCCCCAGGCTGAGGCGCGAGATGGGGTACACGGTCACCGCCCCGACGTTGATGGGCGAGCCGACCACCGCATCGCCGCTGGCGACATCGCCGACCTGCTCTCCCACTGCTTCGAGGATGTCCGAGATCTCGTTCATGGTGCTGCTCCCTAGTTCCCGACTCGTTCGAGGCGAACCTTGCCGTCCTCCACCACCAGCACCGCGACCGGGCTGGCCTTGCTCATGCCGCCGCTGGCGCCGCCGGCGCCCTTGGACGCCTTGCCCGCCGTGGAGGCCTCACCCGTCCCGCCGCCGCCGCCGAACATGAGGCTCAGCTCCGAGAGCACCACCACGTGGCGCTCCCCGGCGCTGAGCGGCTTCGAGACGACGATGTCCCGGAGCGCGCGGCCCGACAGGTGCTGGCGCACGGCCTCGAGCAGCTTCTTGATCTCGTCCACAGCAGCCTCCTTTCGCTGACCGTTGTCCTGTGTTGCTGCTCCGTACTATCCGGGCTCGCAGAGATCGGTTTCACGGCAGTTCCCGGAGAGGCACGCAGGAGCAACGCGAGCATTGCGGGCACCGCCAGGTAGGGCGCGACCACGGAATGGGGCCGGGGGCTGGGAACAGGATCACGATGTCGACGAGGTGGGAGAGCCCCCGCGTCCGCGATGAGCGCTCCAAGGACCTTCGGCAGGGCCGTCGGCTCGAAGAGCAGGTCTGCGAGGACCAGGAGGTGGAACGCGAAGAAGACGAGCGCGAGGCTGAAGCCCTGGCTGAACAGCCCAGGCGGAAGAGCGCGAGCGCCGGCCGCTCGGCGGGCTCGAAGGCGCTAAGGCTAGTGGCGCCGCTGCTATAGGAAGAGAAGAGACGTCGCGGCGACGTAGCGAGGGGACTCGCCCCGACGGCCGCGGCATAGACCAGCATCGGTGGAGCACGTGCCCGTCGCTGGGATTCACTGGGCCCCATGCACCCGGGCACGCGCCGCGTCAACGCGATGCGAGCGATGACCCGGCCTCGGGTGACCTCGAGCGGCGCGCGCTCGAGGCCCCGCATGGCGCGCCAGTCAGCTCTTGCTGGAGGCGTGCTCCTTCAGGCGCTCGACCAGGTCGGGGATCTTCTCGAGGAGCTGATCGAGCTTTCCGGCTTTGTCGGCGATGGGCAGGACGCTGACCCCGTCCTCGGCGAACACCAGCACCCCCACCGGCCGCGCCTTGGCGCCTCCGCCCGCGCCGCCTCCGGTCCCGCGCTGGGGGCCGGTCGACTGCTTGCTGCCGGCGTCGTCGCCCGACCCGCCACCCGCGCCGAGCCCGAGACTGATGCGCGAGATGGGGTACACGGTCACTGTCCCGACCTTGATGGGAGAGCCGACCACCGCGTCGCCGCTGGCGACCTCGCCGACCTGCTGCCCGACTGCTCCGAGGATGTCCTGGATCTCGCTCATGGCGTTCTCCCTAGTTCCCGATCTTCTCGATCCGCGCCTTGCCGTTCTCGACCACGAGCACCGCGACCGGGCTCGCCTTGCTCATCCCCAAGCCTCCTCCGCCGGTGCCCTTGGCCGGCTTGCCCGCAGTGGTGGCCTCGCCCGTCCCGCCGCCTCCGCCGAACATCAGGCTCACCTCGGAGAGCACCAGCACGTGGCGCTCCCCGGCGCTGAGCGGTTTGGAGACCACCGCGTCCTTGAGCGCGCCCCCGGACAGGCGCTGTCGAACCGCTTCGAACAGCTTCTTGATCTCATCCATCGCTGCCTCCTTTGGCTTCTCGTTCAGACGACCCTTCAGCCCGCGGCCCGGACCTCGCGCAGCGCCACCCGGTTCTCCCGGACGAGCAGCAGGCCCACCGCCACGACCAGCAACTCGGCGACCCAAACGCGGGCGCTCGCCCGCGCGTCGATCTCCAGCTCCTCGTCCAGCCACTCCGGACGGAGGTCCAGCTCGACTCCGGGGAGCTCCTGTAGCGCGCGGATGGTCGCGAGCAGGAGCGCGGTGTCCGCCGGGTCCCCCGTTCCGATCGCTCCCCACGCCTGAAGGCGGAGGTGCAGGGCGAGCGCAAGCCGCACCACCATCCGCCGCAGAGCGCCGCCGTGCCCCAGGCTCGCCCGCAGACGGGCCAGCGCGCTCTTGCGGGGCTTCTTCTCCCTCCTCTCATCCTTCTTCTCCTCGGACTGGTGCTTCCGGCGAGGCCCGAAGCGCCACACCCTGAGCCACAGGAGGTGCAGCGCGGCGCCTTCGGTCCCGAGCTCGAAGCCGACGAGCCCCCAGGCCCACTCCACCCGCACCGCGCCCGCCGGGGAGGCGTCGTGGATAGCCCCGAAGGCCCTGGCGTGGAACGGCAGGAGCACCAGCGCTCCCAGGAGTCCCAGCAGGCAGAGGCCGACGACCGCCAGCGCGCTCATCGCCGCCTCCAGGCGAAGGCCAGCGCACGCTGCCACAGGGGTTTGGGCCTGGGCTCGGCAATGACGATCAGCCTGCCCAGCGCCTGCGTCGCGGCGGCGGCGGCGGGCTGGAGGGCCAGGGCGCGCCGCCAGAGGGGCTTTCCGGGAGGCTTGGGGCCGCGCTCCGCCCGCGGCGGGACCAGCCGGCCCAGCGACTGGCTAGCGGCGGCCGTGGCCGGCTCGAAGGCCAGCGCCGGACCGCGCACAGCCCAGCCGGCGCCCGCAAAGGCGGCGCGGACCTGGGCGAGCGTCGCGTTGAGCGCCTCCGGCTCGGCGGAGAAGGCTTGCAGCTCGAGCGCCGCCGCGATCCGGTCCTCGAGGCCCGCGGGAGGGGCGTCGGGCGGCATGGACTGCAGCAGGTCGCGCAGCGCGATCGTCCGGGCCAGGGCCTGGGACAGCTCCGGGCGGGTAGCGAGGTCGCGCTCGAAGGCGCGCGCCTCGTCGTGCGAGAGGTCGCCCTCGAGGTAGGCGTGGGCGAGGTCTTCCAGCGGCGTCGCCATCGCTAGGCCTCCTCCCCGAGAAGGGGCGTGAGCCAGGTGCGCAGGCGCCCCCGCGCCCGGAAGATACGCGTCTTGACCGTGTTCAGGCGCATCCCCGTCGCCTCGGCGACCTCGGAGTCCGACAGGCCCTCGCGGTATCGCAGGTCGAGCAGCGCCCGATCCTGGGCCGAGAGGTCCTCGAGGGCGCTGGCGAGCAGCCTCGAGGCCTCGGCCGCCGCCGCACTCTGCTCGGGGTTTGGCGAGCGGTCATCGAGGACGGCCTCGAGCGCCTGGTCGCCATCGCCCTCGGCGACGGGCAGGCGCGCGGCGGTCTCCAGCCTTCGAAGGCAGACGCGGTAGGCGGTGCGAGCCACCCATGGAGCGAGGGGCCGCGTCGGGTCGTAGGTGTCGAAGGAGCGGTGCATGCGCAGGAAGACCTCCTGGCTCGCGTCCTCGGCCTCGGCGCTGCCGCGCAACATCCGCAGCGAGAGGCGATAGACGAGGGGAGTGAAGCGGCGCACGAGCTCTCTCCACGCGCGTGCGTCCCCGCGACGGCACCTTCGGGTCAGTTCGGCCTCTGGCAGCTTCTCGAGCACCCAAGGGCATCCGTACGCGAGCGTTACGACGCGCTTTCACTCTCCTCTATCCAGCTCCCCAAGTCTTGGTTTCACTCGAGGGAGGCATGGTCGTGCAACCGGCTGAAATGACGGAGTTCTTGCTCGGGTTGCCCAGGCGATCCGACCGGGCGCTGGACGGGGACTGCGAGGACGCGAGGTCTCAGCTCGAAGAGCTCGTTTCCGTCACTGCGAGGCGTGCTGGAGGAGTGGGAGGAGGCGCTCGGCGAGGGTGGGGCCGTTCAGGGCGCCGCTGGCCACCGAGACCACGACGCCGCGCTCGTCGAGGAAGTAGGTCTGCGGCAGGCCGATGGCGCCCCATTGGGAAGCTGTCCGTGACTGGGGGTCGAGCGCGACGGGATAGGAAGAGCCGTGCTCGTCGAGGAAGCGCTGGACGGTCTGCGGCGCGTCATCGAGGGCGATGCCGACGAAGCGCACCCGGCCCTCGAGCGCGACGGCGGCCTTCTGCAGCAGCGAGTGCTCCTCGCGGCAGCCCGGACACCAGGTCGCCCAGAAGTTCACGACCGTGGGTCGACCCTGCGGATCCGAGAGGGTCACCGCGGGTCCGGCGCCTACAGGGAGGAGCTCGAATGGCGGCGCGGCCTGGCCCGGCGCCAGGGCCACCGGGGCGCCAGGCTTCGAGCCCAACCCCGCGGCGAGGAGCAGGATGAGCCCCGCCGTCGCCAGCAGCCCCACGACGAGGATCGATCGGCTCACGCGCGCGCCTCGGCATGCGAGGCGAGAGGGACCGCCGCCTTTGCCTTTGCCTTCGCCGGGGTCCGCGCGCGCGCTCGTTTCCGTGAGGGAAATGGGAGGGCAATGAGCGCGCCGAGGAGGCTGGTGGCGATGCCGATCCAGAGCCAGGAAACCACCCCCGAGATATGCAGTGGCAGCCCAATCTCGCGCCGTCCCGGCTCCAGGCCAAGCAGCGTCAGGTACAGGTCCTCCCTGGGTGAGGACAGGACCGCCGGCGATCCCAGATTCTCGCCACTGGGGTAGCGGCTCAGGCGAGGCGCCAGATGTCCCAGGAAGCGCCCTTCGTGCAGGAGATCGAAGCGGGCCACCAGCGACTCCCGATGGGGCTCGTGCTCCCGTGCCACGCCGCGGAAGGTGACCTGGTAGTCCCCGATGGCCACCCACTCGCCAGGGCGCAGAGTCGCCTCGCGCGTCTGCTTTCCCGCGTTGCTGGCGGCGATCGCCACCAGGGCGATGGCGATGCCGGCGTGGGCGAGGTGCGCTCCGAGGAGCCGCCGGCCGTGGACGAGCCGCGCGATGACCCGGGCGCGGTTGGGCTCCCGCAGCGCGGCCACCAGAGGGCCGAGAGCGCCGGAGATGGCCACGGCAAGCGCGAAGCCTCCCGCGGAGAGCGCCGCGATCAGTCCGAAGGAGCGCGCCCCGAGCGCGACGCCAATCCCCGCGGTGGCCGTACCGGCGAGCAGCTTGGGAACAAGGCTCCGCAGCGCCTGCCCGGATCGGACCGCGCCGCCCCAGGGAAGCGCGGGGCCCACGCCCATGAGAAAGAGCAGCGCGACGCCCAGCGGCACGGCGAAACCGTCGTAGTAGCTCTCGCCGACCGTCACCCGCGATCCCTCCCAGACCCGGGCGACGATGGGGAAGAGGGTCCCGAGGAGCACGGCGAAGGTGAGCAGGGCGAGGACGAGGTTGTTGGCGATCAAGGCCGAGCCCCGTGCCAGCACCCGCCGCTCGGGCGCGGCTGCATCGAAGGTTCGGGCGCTCGAGGCCAGGAGCACGACCGAGACCACGAGGAAGGCGCCGAGCAGGAGAAGCAGGGCGGGGCCGACCGGGCCTGGAGCGAAGGAGTGCACCGAGTCCACGATTCCGCTGCGGGTGAGGAAGGTGCCCAGCAGCGCGAGGGCGAA
>JACRCT010001079.1 GCA_016218885.1 Deltaproteobacteria bacterium
ATGTGCCCGAACAGTTCGGACTCGAGCAGCGTTTCAGGCACGGCGCCGCAGTTGAGCGCCACGAACGGATGATCGCGGCGCAGCGAGTTGTAGTGGACGGCGCGCGCCACCATGTCCTTGCCGGTGCCGGATTCACCGGTGATGAGGATGACCTGGAGGCCGGGGTCGGTCGCCAGCGCCTTCTCCAGGAGATCCAGGCCGGACATGCCGGGCATCCTGACGTCGCTCACCATCACGGCGACGTCGGCCCGCTCCAGAACCTCGAGCGCCGCCGTGGCGCTGGCGACGACCCGGCAGGGAAGCTCCTCTTGCGCCAGGATGCCGCGCAGCACCTGGCGGATGCTGGCCTCGTCGTCGACGACCAGGATCAACGGCTCCTCGTCCATCGGAGTCTCCTATCCTGCCGTGGCCTTCGGGAGCCAGAGAGTAACCCGAACCCCGCCCACCTCGCGGTTTGCGACCTCGATGCTCCCCCCGTGCGCCTCGAGGATGCGGCGGGTGATCGCGAGGCCCAGGCCGGAGCCGTTGGGCTTGCTGGTGCAGAAGGGCTGGAACAGCTGCGAAGCCTGCTCGGGGGCGAGCCCCGGGCCCGAGTCGTCAATCTCCACGGACACGCCGGGGCGGCGGCCGCGCCGAGCCGGTTGGGCCTTCACCGCGACGGTTCCGGCCTCGCCCACCGCTTCCACGGCATTCTTGAGCACGTTGAGGAGCGCCTGCTTGAGGAGATCCGGATCCATGCGCAACGGTGGCAGCGTCGGTGCCAGGTCCTCGCTGAGCACGACCCTGGGCGACAGCCCGATCCGCTGCAGGCCGACCACGTTCTGGATGATGGGCGCGAGCGCCAAGGAGCGGAGCCGTGGTCTCGGCGGCCGGGCATAGCTGAGGAAGCCTTCGACGACGCGGTTGAGCCGGTCGGCCTCGCTCACCACCAGTTGGAGGTACTCGCTGCACGTCTGGGACCCCTGCCCGAGGCTCAGCTCGCGGGCGACGAGCTGGGCGGCGGATTTGATCGCGGTGAGCGGGTTCCTGATCTCGTGGGCGACGCCGGCGGCCATCGCGCCAATCGAAGCCAGGTGGCGCCTGTGCATGACGCCCTCGTACCAGCGGAGGACCAGCAGGCGGTAGAGCGCGAGCAGGGCCAGGCTGAGGCCACCAGCGGCGAGGATGGCGAAGCCCTGGTGGGGCGTCCGGTGTGCGATGAGCCAGAGGTTGACCGTCACCGCCGCGCCCGCCGCCAGCAGGAGCGCGAGGACCCTCCACAGGGGCATCTCCGCTTCCAGGATCTGGGGTCGGAGCACGGCGGCCGTGAGCGCCGCCGCGAAGATGAAGCTGCCCAGGGAGCCAAGCTGCGGCACGGGGAGGTCCATCCCATGAAGAAGCTCGCTCAGGGAGATCAGGAGGCCGGCGCCGACGCCGACTCCCAGCAACCCAATGGCCCCCCGCTCGCTGGCGCTGCGAAGCTGCCGGCGGCGCTGCAGCACGAGCCAGATCGCCCAAGAGAGTGTGGGCAACGAGAGCCCCAGGAAGACGAGGTTCCATCCGGAGCCTTCGACGAACGCCCGGAACGTGGGCTCGACCAGCGACAGGGCCGTCACCAGAGTGAAGAGCCCCAGCCCGGCGAAGAGCGCGGCGCGCCATCGGCGAGCGAGGCGGTACTGACAGAAGGAGAAGAGGAATTGCAGTAGGAGCGGCAGTGGAATCGTCACGATGGTGAAGGTGAGATGGCGCCAGGTGTCGTTGCCGTTCGTCAGGTGGATCATCGCCTCGCCCGTGTCCCACAGGAGGAGCGATAGATTGAGGAACACCAGCGGCACGGCGCCGCGCACATGGCGGGCGTGCAGGCTGACCAGCGCTGCCAAGAAGAGGCTGCCCGCTGCCGACGCGAGGTAGAGCGCGGTCTCGAAGTCGATGGGCTTCACCGGACTCCTGCCTGGGCTCACGCCCGTCTTCGGCGCCCAGGGGCGCCCCGAGTAGCCCCAATGGGGGGCCGATCGCCGGGGCGGTGCCCAAGGAGAAGCCCAAGGAGCCCGGGAATCCGCGGCGACCATTCGCAAAGGCGATGAAGGTGTAGGGCGATCGCCGCGCGGCGGTCAACCCCTGCCCCATGCCGCAATCATGGCGCCGCGGCACAGGAAGGGGCCCGGGTGCCAAGTCGGTGAATCAAGAGGACGTCCACCCGGATTCAGGCGGGGCGATCGCGGAGCATCTCGCCGGTGCTGCAGAAGTGCTCGAGCAGACCCAGCTGCCTCTGCATGCGGGCCTCGAGGACGGCACCGGTCAGTTCGCGAACTGCCTGGTTGCCGGGCTCCGACAGGCCGGTGTAGGTGCGCGTCCAGCGAATCAGCGTCCTCCCTGCGCCGCTGCTTTCGCGCAGCTCGACCTCCAGCCGCTCCACATAGCGACCGGCGTAGAAGATCACGAAGCCGATGGCGCTGGAGGCCACCTTGTCCACCGGCCCCAGGGGCGCGAGCACCCCGTCCCACTCGAAGATCCCGAACAGCGCCGCCCCTCCGACCAGCAACAGGCCAGTGACCACCAGCACGCTGAAGGTATGCGAGGAGAGCCGGACATGCCCCTTGAAGCCGCCACTCCTCCACCAGCGGGCCGCCTCGTCCATGGAGACCTACGATGAAAAGCCCTGACGACCTCTTCGATGCGCTCGAGGCCCTGGGAATACGCGCTACCGCGGACGCCCTTCGCGCCCTCACCACGCATCTGACCAAGTCCCGGGCCTCACCGGTCGAGGTTTTCGAGCAGCTCGTCGTCCTCGAGCGACGTGAGCGCGACGAACGCAACCTCGCGCGGCGCATCAAGCACGCCACCCTTGGCGGCTTCAAGGCCTTGGACCACTTCGACTGGAACCACCCACGCAGCATCGACCGCGCTTCTCTACGACGGAGTTGCTCGAACTCGCCTTCCTCGAACGTGGCGACAACGTCCTATTCCGAGGCCAGAGCGGGGTCGGCATACGACGTCGTGCAGGTTGCCGTGGGGCAAGTTCGCTGGAAGGGCCTTCGCGACCGGCTGGCCCCGCTTCTCTGGGCGCGCGGTGGACGACCGGTGGCACCGGGGCGAATGCGCCAGCGCTCCCGCTCCATCACAGCCGCTTCTCCAGCTCGAGAGCCTCGTCGTCGCCGAACAGCCGCGCGACCACCGCCAGGAAGTTGAGCTTGAAGCGCGACTTCGGCCCCATCACCTGCGGCAAGGTCTCCCGGTAGCGCTCGATGAGGGTCTCGAGCGACAACGGGTGGGCCCTGTACTACTAACGTTCGAAAGTTTCTCGGGCCGAGAAGATTTGTGATGTACCGCAGCAAGCGGCCGGCGGGTCGTGAGGCCTGCTCTCGACTCTCGACTCTCGACTCTCGACTGTCGACTCGCGGCTCCGCCGCATGGTGATCGCGACGAGCACTTCGGTTGTGGCAGAGCCGCGCTGTGGATGTCCTCGATAGCGTCGAGGTCGTGCGCCTCGGCGCGGGCGGTCTTGAGTAGTACCAGGTCGTGGGCCCCGGGAATCTGCACCGCGAGGTGCACCAGCCCCTTGAGCTTCAGCGACACGAGGCGATCCTCGAAGTTGTAGGGCGGCTCGGCGATGGCGGCGCGCTCGATGGGGACCGAGGCAGGGTTACGCTTCCTCACCTTGTCCACGGCGGTCCAGAACGGCCCACGCGAAGGCGACCAGAGAGGTGAAGAAGCGCCAGCTGTCATCCGCGCGGGACAGGCGAATCATGGCCTCGCCGAGGTCCCAGAGGACGAGCGACAGGTTCAGCAGCACCAGCGTCAGCGCTCCGCGGACCTGCCGGGCACGATGGACCACCAGGGTGATCAGAAACAGACTGCCAACGGCGGCGCTGAGGTAGAGCGCAATCGCCGATGCGTGCGACGACATTCTGTTACCAGCGTTTCCCAAGTCCCACAGTGGGCGCGACTGCGAACGATGCCACGGTATTCGTCGAATTCGGGCTCTGTTGCATGCGGAAGACGTAGACCTGCCCCTCCAGCTCGGCGAACAAGTAGAGACCGGCAACGAGATCCCGCGAGAGACCGACGCCAAGCCCCGAACCGCCGGCCGCACTCAGCCGGCTCGGCGCGCTGCCCGAGCTCGTGAATGACTGGTAGAGCAATGACGCGCGAATGGCGGCGCTCGCATCGACGGTGAATAAGGGCAGATCCCAAGACAAGATAAAGCGAACCTCGAGGCCCAGCTCCTCGCTTCGAGCGGAAACCAGCTCATTCTCGAAGCCTCCATGGCAGGCTCCGAGACGCGGCACGATGCTCAAATGCTGCAGCTCGAAGCCGTAACCGACGAAGGCCCCTTGGCATAAGCCGTTCATGTTTGCCAACGCGGTACGAATGCGGTAGCCCATTTGCGGTCCATGAACGACTGAGACTTCGGAATCTCCTTTGCGCACCATCCGCGCGTACTCCACGCGCTGGAGAAGGGCGTCTCGCACCTCGAGCTGCGCCCCGGCGGCGGCGTCCACCGCTCCCTCAAGAAGGAAATCCGGGGCCCGACCACGAACGAAATACTTCGCCGGCCGCAGCGCGAGCCGCCGGCTTGCGTCCAACGCGCCTACCTCGGCCACGACCTTCCCGTCGGCGGAACCAGCCATGACCAGATACGTGCGCCCAGATGGAAATTGGAGCGTCGCGCGCTCGGCCGAATGGCTCGACAGGTCCGCCAGCACCACTTTGTCGTGACCTCTGAGATCGACTCTGAAGCTCGGATGCTGCGGTCCGGAATACGACTGGCTCGTCGATCGAAGCGTCGCCTCGTACGAGTACTGATAGGCCTCCTCGAGGACCACCACGCCATCGCCATTCTGGTCCGCTGCCCCGAGAAGGCCGCTCACCAGCGCGTGGGTGAAGAACGAGCCCTTGAGCTTGTCGGACTCTTGGGCGTCCTCGCTGGCGGCCGTCGAGGAGAGCACGACCATCCCTTGGCCGGCGAGGCGATCCTCCACAGAGACGACGATGGGGGACACCCTCTGTCCGCCTTTGGGTCGCGTCAGCTCGCCCGCGCGACAGGCGTCGACGATAAGCAGGCGCAAGGTTGCCGCGGAGCCGTGCACAAGTTGCTCAAGCTCGCTCAGCTCAAGGAAAGTCCGGCCCAGATGCAGGCGCTCGGGATCCGCATGCCCCGAATAGAAGACGAGCAGCTCAACCTGGTTTCCGGCCGCCACGGAGCTTCGGATGCGGTGATTGGCGCCAATCAGCGCTCGGCGGACGATGCCGACATCCTCGGACCTCAGAAGCACGATGTTGCTCGGGTCGAAACCCCCGACGTCCTGCAGGACTTCACGTACGCGCTCAGCGTCGGTTTCCGCAAACCGTAGGTCTACCTCGCCAGCGGCACCTCTGTTGTTGCCTACTATCACCGCAAAGCGTTCGACCCGGGCCTGGGCCGAGGCCGCGCCGAGGAGTGAGGCGCCTAGCAGAATTCCGAGACGAATCCAGTGGCCGAGCACGCGGTCGGTCATCGTGAAGGCTCCTTCATCAAGGTGAAGCACTCCACGGTGCAGCGCTCTGGTATTTGAGGGGCGAGCGGGTGCGATTCGACCTCACGTTGAAACGCGTCGACCGCGACCGGCTTCTCGCAGAAGAGGGAATACAACCGCTCCTCTCCTAGCGTTGAGTCCAAAGAGATAGCGAAGGGCAAAGGCAAGCTCTCGCCCGGGGGCATCTTGTGGGTATCGGTCCCCGTCGGAAAGAAGAGGGTCGCCTTCCCGGTGGCGTCGAGGCCGAGAACCAGGAGATAGCGTTCCTCCGACAGCGAGTAGACGAGCTGAACGACATCCCCAGGATGCACACGCTCGCGAGGACGGGCCGGAGCCGTTCGACCCTCGCGTTGAACGAAGACGGCGATCTTCCCAACGGCCCCCTTGGTGCGGAGCCCATCATCGCCGAGCTGTCGACCGCTCCAGGCAACGACGATGGCGAGGGAGGCGGCCATCGCCAGCGCTCCCGTCCCGAAAGCGAGCGATGTCCAGCGCCATGGGCAGCTGCTCTTGGGCGCGGCCTGGAGCGAGCGCGGGACCGGAAGGCTCCGGAACTCCCGTCTTTCTGCCTCCAGCTGCTCCCACCGTCCGCGGCAGGCGCTGCAGCTCTGAAGGTGGGGGCGGGCCTCCTTGGCGCTCGGCCCCGAGAGCTCGCCCGCCTCCAGCTCGTCCATCCGCAAGTCTGATAAGCAGCCCGCCGCGACTTCCCGGGTGTGATTCAAGAGGAACGGCATGACGCCTCCGCATCGCGCTGGGCCCATTCCTGTAGCCGAACGAGCAGGTCTCCGATGTGTCTGCGCGAGCAGCCAACGATGCGCGCGATCTCCTCGTGGGACATCTCATCGAGGTAGTAGTGGACTGCCACCACAGCAAGCTCGGCAGGCATGCGCGCGAGCGTCTGTCGGAGCAGAGCAACCGCTTCGGAACGACCTGTCTCGGCAGCAGCCTCCCCTACTTGCAGCTCCTCGCCGATCAAGCGAGCCCGAGTGCGCTGGTCCCGCAGCCGATTCAGGCATCGGTGGGTGGTCGCACTGTAGAGCCATGTCGAGAACGTGCTCCGTCCCTTGAATTGCTTCGGGTCATTGAGCAGTGACAGGAAGATCTCTTGCACCATCTCGCGCGCGTCATTGTCATTGCCCAGAAGCTCACGGGCCCGGCGGTGAACGCTCGGGCCGTGAGTCCGGTATAGCTCGTTGATGCTCAGCGGAAGCCCCACCCTGTCCCTCGCGTTCGTCTAGACGCCTAGTTGAGATCCGGAAAGATGTCCGGATCCGTGC
>JACRCT010001080.1 GCA_016218885.1 Deltaproteobacteria bacterium
CAGAACGAACGGCCATCGGAGCACGTGGTCTCATGGGGGGCCTCCCGCAAACCTACGCGCCGCTCTGCCACGGATTGCCTCGGGCGAGTTGCCTCCGGCGCTCGGGGCTATCCAGGGCTCTCTCGTCGGTCCTCGGGACGCCTACGCTCCGTAGGCGGTGGGGACCAGGCTCGTCGCCGGCTCGCGGTCGAGCGCGGCGAGCCCGGAGCGCGCCGCCTCGAGCAGGCGCGTGAAGCGGGCGAGGTCCTTCTCCAGCTTCTCGCAGTAGCCCTTCATCCCCTCCATCGTGCCCTGCTGGTCGCGCTCGATCTGGGGGGCGAGGAAGTCCACCTTGCCTTGCAGGATCTGCTGGTCGGCGAGCATGCGCCCGAAGCTGCCGGGCTCGTTGGATTGGCGCACGCGGTCCAAGGGGAGCTCGGCGTTGGCGAGGACGGCGTCGAGCAGGCCGCTCTCCTGGACCTGATTTTTGAGCGCCGCCAGCGTCGTCGCGAGATCGCCCTCGACGCGATTCAGCTCCTCGGAGAGGTGCTCGAGCTCGGTCTTCATGGGGGCGGTCGCGGCCTCGCGCGCGGCGCCAGTGAGGAAGGAAAGCTGCCCCACCACCGTGGACAGGTCCTCGATACGTCCGCTCAGGCCGACGCGCTGGTTGTGGAGCTCGAGCAGCCGCTTGGCCAGCTCACCGGCCCCACCTTCGGCCGTGCCCGGCTCGGCGAACGGAAAGCGCGCCGCCAGGCCCCAGAGGCGCGCATCGTCGCCCATCTCGCTGCGCAGCACGACCCGCCGCGCGTCGAGCTGTGGCGAGAGCTCCGCGAGCTGCCGCCGGGCGTCGTCGAGCTGGCCCCGGCCCTGGGCGCGCACGTCCTTGGGGTCCTTGAGCGCCGCGCGGGCCTTCTTCAGGGTCTGCGTCGAGAAGGCGACGTCGCCCTCGAGCCGGGCGGCGTCCTCGGTCAGGCGCTGCCGCTCGTAGGCGGTGCGGTCCGCGACCAGGCCCGGGCTGCGAATCTCCAGCGACCGGCTCTGCCCATCACGGAAGCTGGCCATCATGGTGGCGGGGATCTTGCGGAAGGCCGCGGGGTCCCCCGCCGGCACTTCAAACTCGAGCCGGGGGTTGGCGCCCTTGTCCGAGATCGTCACCGGGAGGCTGGCCGTGGTCTCGACCCAGGGCGGGAAGAGCGTCACGGAGACGATTTGCCCGGCGGCCTGCGCGGAGAGTGGGGGAGTGATGCTCGAGACCGGGACCGAGATCTCGATGCGTGCGGTGGCGAGCTCAGGGTCCAGGACGAGCTTCATCGGCTCGGGGAGGACGGCCTTGAGCTGGCTGTCGGGGAGCAGGACCTGCGCGGCGCTCGCCGCGGTGCTCCCGCTGGAAACGAACTTGTCGTTCTTGGGCTTGACCAGGGTGTTGGTGCCGGCCGACGAGGTGGAGCTCGCAGCTTCCTTGTGCGTCTTGGAGGGCTTGGCGGGTGGCTGCTTGCCGATGCGGGGCATGAGGGCCTCTTGGCTGACGGCCGAGAATACGCTCGGAATGCCCCTCTCTCAATGTTCCCGCCAGCCGCAGCGCGTCACGGGGGGGCAATTGCGCAGTTGCCGACGTCGCCGACCTCGCACTCCAGGGGCCGAGCGGGGGCGAGAGGGTCGCGCTCGTTCTTGGCGATGGCGCTGAGGACGCCCGCGCGGCTCGCAAGCCAACGGGCCTGTGCCCCACGGGCCGATAGGTCGGAGCCATGCAGCAATCGAGGCACGGTGCTCGGAGCCGGTTAGCGCACTTCAGTGCCATTAGTAAGGGTAGCCGCGGGCTCGAGCCCGCGGTGGGCGCGAGCATTTGAGCCGCCCCGAGGTAGGAGGCGCGCCGCGAACACCACCGCTGCCGCCTGATGAAGATCGCGCGACAAGCGGATCACCGCGGGCTCAAGCGGGCTAAAGCCTGCTCAAAGCCCGCGGCTGCCTCTACGAAGCCCACTCAAGTGGGCGAACCGGTATCGATCCGCGAGCCATTTCGCTTCGGCCCCCACCGGCCCGACTCCGCTGCCCTTGCCTCCCAAGCCGAGGTAGCCGTGGCGGCTACTGGTGGCGTCGAAGCAAGCAAAACGCCGCGCACGCTTCCGGCCGCCGAGCCTAGAGGACGGGCGGGCGGCTCCTGGCCGACACCGCGAGCACGGGTGGGTTTGCTCAACCCCGCGGGAGCTCGGAAGAGGCGGCCTCGGCCGCAGCGCGGGTGCGATACTCGCGCAGGCGGTTGTAGAGCGTCTTCTCGCTGATCTCAGGGACATGGCCGGTGATCTCCGGCCGCAAATGCTCGAGCCCCAGCTCTGTGCAAGGACCCGCCAGCCGCAGCGCGTCACGGGGGGGCAATCGCGCAGTTGCCGACCTCGCCGACCTCGCACTCCAGGGGCCGGGCGCACTGCTGGTCTGCATAGTCCTGTGACCGGTACACGAGGTCGAGGGAGTCGCTCCAGCACTCGGCGTAGTGGCCGACGGGGGCCAGCGGGTCGCGCTCGTTCTTGGCGATGGCGCTGAGGACGCCCGCGCGGCTCGCTAGCCAACGGGCTTGGACGAGGAGGGTCCACTTGCTGAAGAGGTCCTCCTTGTCGAGCTTGTAGGCCATGCTCCCGCTGCCGTCCTTGCCGCGTGAGTGGTGGTAGTCGAGCTGGGCGCCGGCCACCAGGAGCTGCGTCAGCCAGACGTCGGTCGCTTCGGCCCCGTGGTCATAGGTCAGGGTCAACGTCCGCCAATCCTTGGAGCCGGGGTCGTCGGCGCGCGCCACCCCGATGCTTCGAGCCTTGTCCATGTCCAGGGTGAACTCGCCGCTGCCGCCCTTGGCCTTCTCGCCCTTGAAATTGCCGGTGATGACCGCCTCGAACCCGTCCTGCGTGCCCTGCTTGCGCCACTCGGCCGAGTATGCATAGGCGTCCGGCCCGTGCACGATGGCCACCTGGATGTCGAGGCCGGGATGATCCTTGTCCGGGTAGGGTCCCCAGACTCGCCGCTCCGGCTCGCGCAGGCTCGGCGGGACCTGGCGCACGGTGTCCAGGCCGCCGGTGAGCCCGTCGATCATCGTGTTGAGGCCGGCCGCGGTGTCGTTGAGGCCCTGGAACTTCTCGCTCTGCAGCTCGTCCTGGCGCGTGCCCAGGTCGTCGGAAGAGCCCAGCCCTTGCTGCTGCTGGCCCACCTGCGTGGGGGGGATCACCTTGAGGTCGGCGCGCTGGGGCATGGCCGCCAGGAACTCGGCGTCGAGATCGGACCAGCTGCAGGAGGCGACGACGACAGGGACGATTACGAGGAGCAGGCGGCGCATGGCTACAGCTCCACGGAGAGCACCAGGGCGCCCTCCAGGTAGCCCAGCGACTGCTGGGAATCGACGTTGTAGTAGAGGTAGTGCCCGCGGGCCCGGCCCATCAGGGCGAGGCGCGAGGCGAGCTTGAGGCGCAGGCCAGCCACCAGCCCGGGAGTCATCGCGAAGTAGCTCTGCTGGGGCACGCCGGCATCCTCGAAGTCGCGGTGGAGGAGGATCACCGCCAGCCGCGCCCCCACGAACGGCGCGAGCCGACCGAACGCCCACTCCCGGGTCATGGACACGCCCAAGCCCAGCTCGTTGAAGTCGTAGGGGAGCGGGTCGCCGCTTCCGAGCCGGACCTGGGAGGAGCCGAAGCCGTAGCCGAAGTCGAAGCTCCACACGAAGCTGGCCCGCACCGACGCCTCCAGCCCCAGCACCGGCATCGAAGGGAAGGGGCCGGCCAGGAAGTACTGGTATCCGCCGGTCAGGCTCATCCCGAAGCGGGTGCGCTCGGGCTGCCACGCCTTGTGCACTCCCTTGACCGGGTCGTCGGAGAACGGCGCGTCCTTCAGCTTCGCCTCCGAAAGGGTGACGGTCTCCCCTTCCTTCACGGAGAGGTCGCCGACGCGCAGCCGGTCGGGGAGGCGGCGCCGCACCTTGTAGGGCCCGGGAGAGAGCGCCACCCGCCGCTCCACGCCGGCCGCCTTGGCGATCTCCGCGGCGATGGCCCCGCGCGCATCCACCAGGAAGTAGCTGCCCGCGGGCGCCTCGGCGGGGAGCACCACGCCCTCGCGGCGCGCGCCGACGTCGGTGAGGATCACGTCGCCATTGCCCGCCAGGTCGTAGCTGAAGGTCGGATGCTGCGGCCCGGCGGCGGTGTCCGCGGTGTCGGCCACGGTGCGGTCGTAGGCGTAGGCATAGGCCTCGGAGAGCGAGACGCGCCCGTCTCCCGACGAGTCCGCCCCGCCCATCAGCCCGCTGGCCAGGTGGTGGGAGAAGAAGCTGCCCCCCAGCTCATCCGACTCCTGGGAGTCCTCGTCCGCAGCGCTGGAGGCCAGGAGCACCAGCCCGCGCGCCGCCTGCATGGCGCCCAGGTCGACCTCGAAGGCCGGCGCCTTGCGGGCGCCCTTGGTGCGGGTGATCACTCCGGAGCGGCAGGAGTCGAGCAGCCCGATGCGCACCGCCGCAGCGCTGCGCGACATGCGCCACTTGAGCTCCTCGAGGGGGAGGATGGAACCGCCCAGCCGCAGCGCGCCGTCCTTGGCGTGGCCGCTGTAATAGAAGACCAGGACAGGGCGCTCGCCGCGCGCCGCCGCCTGCGCGATGCGCGGCTCCAGGGCGTCGATCGCGCCGCGCACCTCGTCGGCCTGCCTCTCCAGCAGGAGGACCGCGTCGGCGGGAGCCACCTCGCCCAGGCGCAACAGCACCTCGCGCAGGCGGGTCGCGTCCTGGTGGGCGTAGCGCAGCGGGCGGGTGTCCGCGCTGCCCTCGTTGTTGGCGACGACCACGGCGAAGCGGCGACTGCTGCTCTCGGCGCGGACGGGGGACGCAGGCCACACGCTCGCCGCCGTCGCCAGAAGGGCGAGGAGCAAGCGCCGGCTGTGGGTGCGCCCATCCATGAAGCCTCCGCCCTTACCTCGCCTTCGGCTTGCTCACGGTCAGCGCCGACTGCTCGGCGCCCAGGGGCAGCTCGCCCATGCGCTCGAGCCGGCCCGCCCGCGAGTACTCCTTGCTCGCCGCCAAGAGCGCCGCGCTCACCTCGAGGGGCTGGTCGCTGAAGAGGGCGATGATCCGCTCTCGGCCCTGGCCGGTGAGGACCCAGCTGTCCGGCAACAGGTGCGTGCCCGGGCCCTTCTCGACCCGCAGGCTCGTGCCCGATTCCGGGTAGAGCGCGGTGGCGACCCCGGCCTCATCCACCGAGAGGACGAGCACGAACTCCCGGCCTTGGGTGAGGTAGCCCACTCGGACCCGCTCGCCGGGAGCGAGGGCTTCCTGGTCACTGGCCTTGCGGGGCGCCTGGCCGGCGCCGCCCACGAACAGCTCGAGGACGCTGTCGCCCGGGCCCTTGGAGCGGTTCGACCCGCCGCCGGCGCCGTGGCGGTCGTCGAGGAGGGCCTTGAGGGGTGCGGCGACGACGATGAGCGCGATGCCTGCCGCCAACGCCAGGCTCACCGGCCCGGCGACGCTGCCGCGCTTCAATCGCCGGCCCTTGGCCTCGACCGCGGATCGGAGCTCGTCGAAGGGGACCTCGGCGCGGAAGGCGGCCTCCTCCTGCTCCAGCCGCGCGAGCTCGCGGCCACAGTGCGGGCAGCTGGCGGCGTGGGCGCGGACCTTGGACTCCTCCTCGCCGCAAAGCTCGCCGGCGCGCAGCCGCTGCAGGCTGCGCAGGGAGCAGATCGAGGGGCGCGTCCCGGGGATCTGCAGGGCCTCATCCATGGGATCCCTCCGCCGTCATCGCGGGAGACAGCCCCAGGCGCTCGGCAAGGGTGCGGGCGGTGTCGGCGAACTGGGCCAGCCCCGTGCGCACCGTGGGCACCGAGCGCCCGATCGCAGCGGCCACCTCCTCCAACGTCATCTCGTCGACGTAGTAGTGGATGGCCGCGGCCTGCGTCTCCGGATCGAACTCCACGAGGATCGCCCGCACCAGATCCCGGCCCTCGACCGGCTCGCCGGCGCTCACCGGCGAGAGCTTCGCCATCTGCTGCACCTCGTCCTTCCAGGCCGCCCGATGCGCGCGCAGCATGTTGAGGCAGTGGTGGGTGGCGATCTGCATCAGCCAGGTCAGCGGGGAGGCCTCGCGCCGGTAGCGGTCCAGGTGCTGCAGCGCCTTGGCGAAGACCTCGTGCATCGCGTCCTCTGCTTCGCTCGGGTTCTTCAGCACGTACCGGCAGCGGCTGCGGACGGCCGGGCCGTATCGCTGGTAGAGGTCGCGCAGCGCCTCACGCGAGTCCGGCCGGCCGCCGGGGATGACCTTCAGCTCGGGCACGTGTGAGCCTGGGTGGGGCTAGAGCGTGGAGTACTCGGCGGTGGCGAACGCGCAGCTCGGCTCCTCGCCCCAGGTCTGACCGCCGGCCCAGCTCTCCTTGTAGTAGGTGGACAGGAAGGTCGCCCCCCAGCACTCGTTGATGGTGCCCATGGGGGTGGTGTCGGAGGGGCTGTTATAGGCGTTGACGTCGGCGCGGCCGGAGCCGTCGCGGTGCCAGCGGCTCTTGATGGTCCAGCGCTGGCTCTGGGCGTTGGTCACCTTGAACTCGAAGGCGCCGTCGCCGCCGTTGGCCTGCTCGAAGGCGTAGTCGGCGTCGACCCTCTGGCCGGGGTGGTCGTTGTCGTTGACCTGGCGGAACTGCACGTCGACGGTCACGTCCAGCTGGTCGTTGCGGCTGTAGGCGAACTCGGCGGTGCCGATGGTGTCGGCGGCGTGCTCGGGGAGCTGCTGAGCGGCGTCCCAGTCCATCTTGAAGGTGCCGTTGCCCTGGTGCGCAGCGGCGCCTGGCTCGTGGTGGCCGGAGATGAGCTTGAGGTAGGCGCTGTCGTCCCGGGTCTTGTCCTTGCCCTGGAGGACGTAGTCATAGCCGGTGGCCACCTTGGTGACCGTGAACTTGTAGGTGTTGGGGGAGAGGGCGTCGGTCCACGGGCCCCACACTGCCTCGGTCTCGCCCAGGGTGGTCGGAGGGTAGGAGACGATGGCCTCGCAGATCTTGAGCCAGGCCGCGGTCCCGGTATTGACGACCACGGTCGCGCCGCGGGTGATGGTGTAGGTGTTGGCGCGGTCGCCCTGGAGAGCCTGCTGGGTCTGCCCGACCTCGCTCGACTCCAGCGCCTGCCCGCTCGACGGGACCTTGATGTCGATGCCCTGGCGCGAGGGCGAGGCGTTGCGGAAGTCATCGGCTTCATCCACGAGTCCGCCGCAACCGGTCAGAGCGACGAGGGTGACGACGAGAAGGCGCTTCATGGTTTTCCTCCTTGTGCAGGTGGTGCTCTGCCGGGTTGGACACGGCAGCCCATGGAAAACAGAAAGCGGCAGGAGCGTATCAAGGGACGCAAGAAGAGGGGGCGGCTCCGGGTACGGCATGGAAGGGAGGGAGGGCGGATGCCGCATGGTGCCAGGTATCGCGGGGACTCCCTGGCCCGAAGATCGTCAGCGAACTCAAGTCCTTGGCTGCAATGGCGCGTCCCTGGTCGCGATCGCGTGGCACGCGGCTGAGCAGAGACTTGAGCATGGCCGGCGACATGATCGCGGTGCTAGTGTGCCCCGGACTTCCTCCAACCCCGAGGTGCTTCGTGGCCATCAATCCCGTCGGTTCCAAGCCCGCCGCTCACAGCGCCAGCTCCACTGCCCAGCTCACCAAGGCTGCCAAGGACTACTTCGGCCCCATCGACTGGTCGGCGGATGCCTTGCCTGCCAACCTCAAGCAGCTCGATTCCGCCGACACGAACCCCGAGCGGATGAAGCAGGTCGGCAAGCTGCCCAAGCAGGTGCAGGAGGCCTTCAACTTCTACTTCCAGAATGTCGAGACCGCGGACTGGGGCTCGGTCAGCGCCTACAAGGCCAATCTCAAGGGCGAGGCGGTCTACGCCGTGCGCACCGGGACCGACGGCGACGACGGATACATCGAGGTCTTCAACTTCGCGGGAAAGCGAATCGCCACTGGTCTGGAAGGCTACGCCGACGATGGGCAGGGCGGCTTCACGCCGACCACGACCTGGGACACCCGGCTCGGCGCAGTCCGCACCCAAGTCACCGACAACGATTGACCCTGGCGGGTGGTCTTGCCCTCATCGGCTCACCGGCGCGCCTGCGGTTTCTCCGGTTCGACGCTGCGGTCGTGAGGGTGTGCCCTGGCAGATACCAAATCGTCTGCGGCGAGCGCACGACCTCGCTGTCATCGGTGGTTCCCTCAAGGGACCTCCGATGACAAACGAGCCGCGCGATACTGCCGCCAGCTGACCTCGATCTCAGCCCGCGCAACTGCCTCCCCGAAATCGGACAGGGCAGCCAGGGGAACACGAATCACTGCCTGCTGAGTTGCCAGGACCAGTGTCTCCGCTTCGAGAAAGAGGCGCAGCGGCCCAAGGTCCCCGCCTCGATCGATGATCGCCAGCAGATCCACAATCAACCTCGGCCGCTCGGCCTTGGCTCAAGGGCGCGTGCAAGACGGAGTCTGATGACGCCTGGCGGGGAGCGTGTCTCTGCGCTCCTCTGCTGGGAGGACGCGAAGCCGATGCGCTGGGCGTCTGCGAGGTGCTCGCTCATGGAAAGGGCGCTGATTGCGGGAACCGTGGGGCTGACACGGGGTAGGAATCGTGCGGCAGGATTCTGAACCATTTGGGAATTCCTCTGACCGATAGCGGCACATGATCGCCCCTCGCGGCGTACTTGGGACGCGTTCGCCCACCTCGCAGCTCATCACGCAAGCTCGGAAGCAATCCGCAAGACTTGGCAGGCTCGCCCGTGGCTCGCGGCAATCCCAGCTAAGGCATCGGGCTCGCCAAAAGTTCGGGCCCGCTCCATCTCGGACACCGTGCCTCCGAAGAGGTGCCTCTGATGGAGCGCTCGAAGATGCGCTGCCTCGAATGACGTCGAATGCAAGGATTCAAGCACCCCCCTTCCTTCTCATCCGCATTCGGGCGTCAGTGATCACAGCGGCAATGGCCTGCCGTCAAGTCTCGCGTGAGAGCCGGCATGGCGGCGAAGCGACGCATCTGCCGGCGCGGCCAGTGGGGAGGTCCGATTTCCCGGTGGCCTACTTGCCCTGAACCGAGCGCCTGCGGCGTCGCAGGAGGGCGACGACCAGGAGCGCGCTCCCCGGAAGCAGGAGCGCCGCGCTGGAGGCCGAGCAGCCGAAGCCCCCCTTCTCGGTGCCGCCGGAGCAACGGTAGCGACGGTAGAAGTCCTGGACGACCAGGGGGGTGGCATCGAGGGCATCGCTGCCCGCGCTCTGGTTTCCTGCCTCGTCCACCGCGACCAGGACGAACTGGTAGCGCTGGTCGTTGATCAGGTCGCGCAGGACGTTCTTGGTAACGGTGCCGTCATTGACGGTCTTCGAGCCGCATACCGAAGGGTCGAGGCCAGAGCACCAGGTCGACGAATCGAAGGGCGGCGGCAGGGGGCCGGCATCGGGGGTGCTCGCGTCGGGACCTGCAGCCCCTGCATCAGCGCCGGCGTCCGCTTCTCCGAGGCTCGCCGACGCGCCGCCGCATGGGTCGGAGGCTCCGCTCGGCACCGGACCGTTTGCGCGGAAGAAGATGAGCCAGCTCTCGGCGTCCGACTGGCTGGGAGTCGCCTGGGCCCTGGGGGCCGGGGCTTATCTGCTGTAGAATCTGCTGCGGGCCCTGCGCGGCCACTGCTGGATTCGGAACAACCGCAGGCCCCTCCCGGCCCAGGTGC
>JACRCT010001086.1 GCA_016218885.1 Deltaproteobacteria bacterium
GCGCGACGCGCGGGCTCGCGCCGACCGGGATCTCGGCGACGACCTGGTCGCGCGCGAGATCGAGCACCAGCGCCCGCTCGAAGCCCGGCGGCAGCACCAGGCCGGCCGTGCGCGCGGTGAGCGCCGCGAGGACCAGCTCGCCCTGCCCCGAGAGGCGGAAGTCGTAGGTGGGGTGCTGCGGCGGCTGGAGGGTCGCCGAGCTGGCGGCAACTGTCCGGTCGTAGGCGAAGCGGTACGCCTCCTGGAGGGTGATCAGCCCGTCCCCGCTGCTGTCGGCGGCGCCGCGGATGCCGGAGACGAAGAAGTGGGTGAAGTAGCTCCCGCGCACCTCGGGCGACTCGAGGGCCAGCTCGTCCGCCGCGCTCGAGGCCAGCAGCACCTCCCCGGTGGAGACGAGGCTGTCGGCCATGCGGATCTCGAAGGGCGGAGCCTTGCTCCCGCCCTTGCTGGCGATGGCAGCGCCGCTGCGGCACGCATCGAGGATGGTCAGCCGCACGTCCGCGCCGACCTCCGCAAGGCGGGCCTTGAGCCGGGCGATCGGGTAGCGCTCGCGCCCAAGCTCCAGCGACTCGCCGTCGCTGTGACCCGAGAAGTAGAAGTACAGCAGCAGCCGGGCATCGCTCGTGCGCCGCGCCACCGCCAATCGCTCCTTCACCTGCGCGAGCGCCCCCTCGAGGTCGGCGACCGAGCCCCCGAGACGCAGCGCGACGTCCTCGGAGTCGACCTCCCCCACCTCGACCAGGACACGGGCCAGCTTCGCCGCATCGGTCTCGGCCCACCTCAGGGAGGGCCGGTCCCCGCTGCCCGCATTGTTGCCTACCAGCACGGCGAGGCGGCGCGTCGCCGCAGAGGCTGGCTGCGCCAGCCCCGCGATCAGCGCCGACAACAGGAAGGAGAGGGTCGCGCGGCTCACGGCACCACCTCTTTGGCCAGGACGAAGGTGACCGGCCGGACCCCGAGGATCGTCTCGGCCTGCGGCTGCGCCGTCAACTCGTGCACCGCCTGGGCGGCGTCCAGCGCCGCGGCGCTGAAGAGCGCGAAGAGCCGCTCCGGCCCCGGCGAGGCGTCGAGTTCCACACTCTCCTCGAGCTCGTTGCGGCCGGGGGCGAGCGACAGGCTTCGCGCCCCGCCGAAGGGCGCAAACACCGTCGTCTTGCCCGCGCCATCCACCGAGATCACGAGGAGGAAGCCGGCGCCGCCGCCATCGGCGGCGAAGCGGATGCGGTCGCCGGGCTCGACGCGGTCGCCCGAGTGCAGCTCCTGCACGCGCCCCTGGTGGATCCCATAGACCTGCAGGAGCGGGCCGCCCTTGTAGCGAAGCCCGCCGGGCTCCTCCCGAGCGACGAGAAGGAGGAGCGTGGCCATGGCCACCGCAGCACCGGCCGCAGCCCACCGGGTCCAGGGCAGGGTCCAGAGGGAGCCTCGCGCGGTCCGCTCCTCGATGCCTCGGAGGGCGCGGGCGCGTACGGCATCGAAGCGGGCCATCCCGGCAGCCGTCTCCTCGGCGCGCGAGCGGCAGTGAGGGCAGGCCGCGAGGTGGTCGGCCGCGCACCCTGCCTCCTGTGGGGAGAGCGAGCCGAGGTGGAGCAGGTCCAGCTCCAGGGACGAGAGGTGGTCGCGGTCGTTCATTCGCCCTCTCCTCCAAGGGTGATGCGCGCACGTCGGGCAAACTCGGCGAGCCGGTTGATCACCGTTCGCCGGGTCACGCCGAGGATCGCCGCGACCTTGCCCTGCTCGAGCTCGTCGAGGTGGTAGAGCACCGCGGGGGCCGCCAGCTCTGCCGGGACCGATGCCAGGGCGCACAGACATGCCTCGCGGTCCTCGACGACGCGGGCCGGGCCGCGCGCGGGATCTGCCTCGGCGCCGGAGGACGGCCTGGAGGCGGACGAGCCGGGGAGCGAGGTCGCCCCGCGAAAGCGCCGCGAGCGCAGCATGTCCAGACAGACGTTGGTGCCGACGCGGTAGAGCCAGGCGAGAGCCTCGGGATCGGAGCGGGACAGGCCCTCGAGGTGTCGAAGCCCGCGGACGAAGACCTCCTGCAGCGCGTCCTCGGCCGCCGCGTCGTCGCCCAGCAGGCGACGGCACCGGGCCAGGACGAGAGGGCCAAAGCGTCGAAAGAGCTCGTCAGCTCGCTTGGACATAGGACGCCAGGCGCCCCCAAGGGCGCCTGGCAGGTCGCGAGATTACTCGACGCTCAAATCGACGTCGAACGACTCATTGGAGAAGGAGAAGTCGGTGCCGCTGGCGTCGGTGGTGCCCGTCAGCTTCATCTCCACCTTGTCGCCGTGGACGGACTGGCTCAGCGTCACGTCATGCACGAGCGTCGCCGAGTACTCCCCGGTCATGGTCACCGTCCCCTTGAGCTGGATGTTCTGCTCCACGCCCTCGCCCACCTCCTGCGTGGTGGTCATGGTCTCGGTGCCGTCGAACACGTTGAGGCCATCCGAGGAGTAGCCGGTGTAGACGATGGTGTAGACGATCTTCTGCGTGACGGTGCTGCCGATCTCCTGGTCGATGACCGTGGTGACCCTGGCGCTGCCGCTCTGGCCCTTCACGGTCTTGGTCTCCTCGCTCCTGAGGCGCGACTCCAGCGAGGAGCTGGAGCTGTCGACGCCAGCGGCGGCGGCCTTGTCCGCCGAGTACAGGCGCTGCACGGCCTTGGCGACGTCGGCCTTGCTCGAGGGGGTGGCGTTGTTGCCTGAGCCACCACAGGCGACGAGGAGCACGCCGAGACCGAGGATGGACGGCAGACGCATGGAGTTCTCCGGGGGTGAGTGGGTGGTGCGACCCTCGGCACCTAGAACGAAGCAGGCGGGCAGGATGTGAAGCGCGTCCCCACCTCACTCTCCGGCTCGAGTGCCGCTGTGCCGCGCTCCTCCGCTCCCCAGGACCTGCGGAGAAGAACGGGCTCAGCCCCCCTGCTCCTCACCGAAGACGTCCTGCACCCAGGTGTACACCGCAACCGCGCTGGAGAACCCGATGGTCCCCGCGAGCAGCGCCACCGTCTGCAGGATCTCATCGCGCGTCGCGCCTGAATCCAGAGCCTTGCGTACCCCGGAGTGGACCGCGCCCTCACGCATCGCCGCCATGGCGATGCCCAGCTTGACCAGCCGCACCGTGCGCTCGTCTAGCGGTCCCTCACTCCCCGCCTCGTGGGTCAGCTCCCAGGCCTGGCC
>JACRCT010001082.1 GCA_016218885.1 Deltaproteobacteria bacterium
GGGCGGCGGCCCCTCAGCCTCGAGGGGGCGGCCTTCGACCATCCGGGTCAGGGCTTGGCGCAGGGCCGGCTGGACGCCCACGAACTGTACCGCGAAGCCGGGCCCGGGAAGGTTCCACGCCTTGGCCTGGGCGGCGTCGATGTGGCGGACCACGTCCGCCTCGAGCTCCACCGCCCGCTGTGGGTGCAGCAAGGCGAGCTTCACCCGGCACATGAGCTCGGGCAGGGGCGGGTCGGCCCGGACGAACAAGCCCGCGCGCGAGAGGTCGGCGATCGCCAAGGTCCGCTCTGCGAAACCGGGCCCGCTGATCCGCGCGGGGAGCGGCGGGGGTGGCACCGGTGCGGCGAGGGGCGCCGGGGAAGGGGAGGGTCGGGCAGGAGAAGGGGTTGGGGTGCGTCCCAAGGGGGCGGGGGTTGCTGTCCCTACGGCTCGGCGCAGCGCCTCGCGCATCTCGAAGGCGACCTGGAAGCGGTCTTCGGGGCGCTTGGCCAGCGCCTTGAGGATGACGGCTTCGTAGGCCTCCGACAGTGCCGGGTTGTATCGCCGAGGAGGCTCGGGCTGCTTGTCGCGGTGAGCGGTGTAGTAGGCCAGGGGCGTCGACTCGCGGAAGGGGAGCCGCCCGGTGGCCATGAGGTAGGCAAGGATGCCAAGCCCGTAGAGATCCGAGCGGCCGTCGATGTTGTCCCCCATCCACTGCTCGGGAGACATGTACTCGGGCGTCCCGACGACCAACCCGGCGGCGGTCAGGCCCTTCCCCTGCTCGGTATTGGAGACCCCGAGCTTCGCGATGCCGAAGTCCACCAGCTTGACGAAGTGCTCGTCGGGCCCGCGGCGCACCAGGAAGACGTTCTCGGGCTTGAGGTCCCGGTGCACGACATTGGCGGCGTGGGCGGCCTGCAGCGCGTCGCACGCCTGGAAGAGGATCGGGACCGATACCTCAGGGGACATCGGTGCGCCGACCAGCGCAGAGAGCGGCTGGCCCTCCAGGTACTCCATCACCAGGTACCAGCGATCGGGCGGCAGGTAGGACAGGTCGAAGATGCTGACGATGTTCTCGTGCCGGATCTGATTGACCGCGGTGGCTTCCGCCACGAAACGCTCGACCAGGGTCCGCTCGCCCACCAGGTGCGGGTGGAGGAACTTCACCGCGACGCGGCTACCGATGAGCGTGTGCTCGCCTAGATAGACGGTCCCCATCCCGCCTTTGCCGAGCATCCGGACGATCCGGAAGTTGCCCAGCGTCGTCCCCAGGATCGGGTCGGCAGCGTCGGCGGGCTGCTGGAAGGTGGCGGTGCCTCTCGATGGGGCGGGGGAAGGTGCTGCTCTGCGGCAGGGCTCGGCCGCCGAATGCCGCTCCCTGCACACGGCACAAGGCGCCGGAGCGTGGGCTTCCTGAGTGGATTCCCCTATGGCCATTGCAGTCGCCCGCTCCCAGAACTGCGAGCGCGGGACTCTATCACCATCCGTGTACGGTTCTAGGGCCGGGAAAACCCGGACTCTAAGGGTTTTCCCTCGATTCGTGGCCCGGCTCAGGGATGTCGCGGATTGCCGTCGACGTTCTCCTCGACCGCGTCGCGTCCGAGGTTTCGCCGATCAACGGACCCGACCAGCGGGGCATGCCCACCCGTGCCGAAGCGGCGGGCGGCCTCCGCCAGATCTCTCAGGACCATCTCCTCGGAGTCATAGCGCTCCCGAGGCAGGCTCTTGAGAAAGTTGATGACCTCGGGAGGGGCCTCGGCGTCCTCGGCCGCCTCGACCAGCTCTTCGCGGTCGGCGGGGTACTCGACTCCCGCCAGGTGCGCCACCGGGCTCCGCTCAGGCCTCTCTCCCACGCCGAATGCCATTGTTGGATCACCAATCCCAGCCTGGCCGAGCAGTCGCTCGGCCTCATTAGCCAGGGCCTGGGGATCGCGGCCGCGCTCGCCTTGCTCGAGAGCCTGCTCCACCCGTCCTGCAAGCTGCTCGACCTGGCGCTCGAGAGCGCCCACGAACTGCTCTTCGGGCATGTCGATGACTTTGCGCGTCGCCATTCCCTTTCAAGCATGGCATCGCTGACGCCCCGCGGGAAGCGCGGGCTGGCCTGCTCCGGTCGAAAACTGGATGGTCGAGGGGCGCAGGGCTAGGATCCGAGCGTCACGAGCAGCGCGGCGGAGCCCAGGGTCCCCGCCGCTGTGCAAGGGGCGCATGGCCGCAGACGCCGATCCCAAAGTCGCGCCAGCCACCGCTGAGGCCGTTCGGCCGCAGCGGCGCTTCCCTGCGCCCCAGCTGCGCCTGCACGACCGGCAGGTATACGTCGGCTTCGGCGCCACGCCCCTGGGCGAGGGGCTGCGCATCGCCGACCTCGCGCTGACCGTCCCCGACGTCACCTTCCCCTTCGACATCGCCGGGGGCGCCGCCACCCGCTACCAGCGCAAGCGCTGCCGCTTCGGCTACCTCGACCTGGAGGTGGGCCACGAGCTGTTCGCGCGCGCCGCGCAGCGGGTGCAGCAAGCCTGCGCGGAGCACGTGGCGGGGCTTCGGCTGCACCTGGGTCCCACGATCTTCGAGGCAGAGGGCCTGCTTCACGCGCCGAAAGGCCCCGCTCCCTTCACCGTCCGGGTGGGGTTCCAGCCCGAGGGCAGCGGCGTTCTCGCCTGCCTCTTCGACCTGCGGCTCTACGGCCCTGCGCCTGTTCCAGCCCCCTTCGCGGCGACCGTCCTGGCCCGCGCCGCAGTCCGCGCCAACGCCATCCCCGACGCCCAGCCGTTCGGGGCCGTCGGACTCTGCTTCGATCTCGTCACAGGGTTGGTGCGTAGAGCGGTTCCCCTGAGGGGATTCCGGGTTCCCGACTGCCATGACGCCCGGCTGGAGAGGGTCGAGCCCGGGCCACGCGCCTTCCATCTGCATTTCGCCGCGGGAGCTCGCCCCGAGGTGGCGCTCGACGCCGAGTTGCTCTCTTGCGTCGAGGGCACCCGCGCCTTCGCCGAGGGGGAGGAGCTGCTTGCCCGGGGGGATCTCGCCGCTGCCGAGGCCTACTACCTGCGCCATGGGGAGGCACCCGACTCCCACCCATTTGCCCGGGAGCGGCTCCTGGGCCTGCTCGCTGCCAGGGCCGA
>JACRCT010001083.1 GCA_016218885.1 Deltaproteobacteria bacterium
CCCAGAAGCTCGGCCAGGAGCCCTGCTCGCTCGAGCGCTATGCGGAGATCTCCGGCGCGCAGGCGGCGTGGGGGCAGTCCGGGGCCGATGTGACCGCGAACCTCAAGAAGGTCTTCAACCTCAGGGCCGTGGACATCTCCAACCTCGGCGCCTACTGGTCGACGCGCTTCGCCTCCGACCCCAACCTGTCGCTGAAGTTCGGTGACCTGTTGCAGAAGTACGAGGAGAAGTACGGCGGCGCGGGACAGGACGACGATCTCGAGGCCTGATGGACACGCTCCTGGCTTTGGAGTGCTGGCTCGGCAGCGCGGTCGGGGACGCATTCACGACCGCGCTGCGGGTCGGCGAGCCCGCGGGCCACTCGCCGGAGTGGATGCAGGTGCTCGAGCAGCACGGCGTCCAGGCGACCCCCGATGACGAGCGGCGCCGCATCCTCACCGCGACTCCCCTCACCCATGGCGCGCCGGTCGGCGAGCTCTCCGCCGTGCTCGAGCGGATCGCGGAGCGGGCGCAGATCGCTCTGAACGCCATCGAGTATCCGGACGACGCCGCGCAGGCGGCGCGCTGGGAGCGCATGCGCATGCGCATCGGCGACCTGCGTGAGCGCACGACGGCTGCCTACCGCAAGCGGGTCATGCCCCGCCGGTCCATGTTTGCGGTGGCGATGGAGTCGGCCCGCGCCGGGGCGGCGGCAGCCCCTCACGGCCGGCAGGCGTTCGTGTTGCGCTGTCCGAGGTGCCGTGCGCCGCGGCTCTCCGACAGCGACCTGACGTGCGTCTACTGTGGTGCCGACCTGGGCTCGGGAGAGATGCCATGACCGTGTCGAGCTGGAGCGAGCTGGGCGAGGCCGCCCGAGGTGCGGTGGAGCCGGTGGCCAACCGGTGGTCGGGCTTTGCGGCGAAGGTGCGCGGCCGGGCGCGAGAGGTGACGGAGGAGGCGGAGGCCGGCCTGGACGAGGTCGTCGCCGCCGATCCCGTCCACGTCAACGCCATCGCCACTGCGTTCAGCGCCGTCAAGTCGCGGTTCCAGGGCCTGCAGGCCAAGGTGTCCGAGGCCGAGGAGAAGCTGAGCATCGACTGGGACGAGGCGGTCGGACAGGCGGACCTGGACGACAAGGACGTCGAGCGAGTGGGCTCCCTCTGGACCAGGATCGTCGATGACAGCCGGGCGCTCCAGCGCGAGCTCGAGCGCGACGGCGAGCTCATCTGCATCAAGAAGAACGCCGACTGGGCCAGGCAGCTTCAGCGCTTGGCGCAGAAGGAGTGGCAGAAGCCCCGGCTGTGCGGCGGGTGCAAGGCGGAGCTCGTCGTCACGCAGCGTCACGGGGCGAGCTCGGTGACCTGCAGGTTCTGCGGCGCGGTCAACGACGTGACCCTCGGGGCTGCGACGGGGCTGTTCTACCAGGGCAGCGGAGTGGACAGCCTGGCTGCCGAGGCGTCTCGAGAGGAGTGGATCGCTCAGCTCGATGCGGAGCGGCGTTTCAGCGACCTGCGCGAGCCCACTCCGGCAGATCGCGATCGGTACCTCGACGCCGTACGAGCCTACTGGACCACCTACTACCGCTTCGTGGCGCGCCTGAACCCCGGCTTCAATCGCACGGTGGAGCAGGCGGTCGCCGCGCGGATGCTCTTCGCGGAGCAGTGGGCGAACAACGCGATGCGGTAGCGCCCGAGCGACCGCGGTCCGGCGTGAGGACGGTCGACCTTCTCTTCTGGAGAGCCTGGCGGGCGTCCCGCGGGGACGCCCGCGCTCCCAGGAGGAAGAAGGGGCTCACGCCTGCGGCGCAGGCACCGACTTGGGCTTCTTCAGGCTCACGAGGAGGCCCGCCGTCCCCAGCCCGATGAAGAGCACCGCCTGGACCGTGGTCTTGTACTGCACCGGGCTCGAGCCCAGCGCCCAGACCAGGAAGGCCACCCCGAGCAACGCCAACAGCCCGTAGATCCCGGTCATGACCGCCCGCGCCTTGTGGCGGGTCTCGACGGTGTCGGTCCCGAACTTGCGCGCGAAGGCGAGCAGGCCGAGGGCGGCCAGCACGTCCAGCGCGGCGAAGGCACCCCAGAAGATCATCGCGCGCGTGCCGGCTTCGGGCGTGTTCGCCGCGGGCTTGAGGAAGGCCTTGTAGGCGATCGACCCGATGTTCGAGCCGATGAGCGCCCCGAAGACGCCGTAGAGGAAGGCGTAGCCCATGTACACCGCCTTGCGATCGGCCGGCGCCACCAGCCCGATGAAGCTGTAGTACTTGGGATGGGCGGTCATCTCGCCGATAGAGAAGACGGCGATGCCGGCCACGAAGATCCACGGGTTCTGCGACGAGGCGAGCAGCGCGAAGCCGCCGGCGCCGATGGCCATGCCGGTCATCATCACCGGCAACGCGGAGCGCTTCTCCACGATCCGGCTGACCCCGAACTGCAGCAGGATGATCGTCAGCGCGTTGATGACGGTGACGTGCTCGGCGTCGAACTGGAACTTCCAGCTCAGCCCCACGGCCTGCAGCCCGGAGTTCACCGCGGCGGTGATGGGCCCGGCGTTGATGAAGTCCTCGAGGTACCAGAGCACGCTGGAGAAGTTCTGGAAGTACAGGACCCAGAACCCGGAGTAGACGACCACCATCAGCATGAAGCGCGCGTCGCCCAGGACCTCGGCCGCTCCGAGGAGGGCCTCACGCAGGGTCTTGGTGTTCGCCGGCCGCGGCGGGTCCCGGTAGACGAGCAGCGCTGGGAGGAGCATCGCCGCGGTGTAGGCCGCCGAGGCCATGAACACGTACTTCCAGGAGAAGCCTTTGAGCCAGCTCACCACCAGCGGCGCGGCCAGCGCGCCGAGGTTGATCATCCAGTAGTAGATCCCGAAGCCCAGCGCGCTCGTCTTCTCGTCGGTGGTGCGGGCGATGGTCCCGGAGATGATGGGCTTGAACAGGCCCGCGCCGCAGGCCATCACCAGCAGGAATAGGAAGACCAGCGCGTACGTCGACGACTGCCCGGCCAGGAAGTAGCCGGTGGCGAGCATGCTGAAGGCGACCATCAGCATCCGCCGGTAGCCATAGCGGTCCGCCAGCGCCCCGCCGACGATGGGGATGACGTAGGTCGCCGCGTAGACGATGCCTTGCAGGAAGCCGACCGCCTGCTCGTCGAAGCCCAGGCCGCCCTCGCTGACCTTGCCGGCCAGGTAGACCGCGAGCACCGAGTTGAGCCCGTAGTAGGCGGCCCGCTCGAACAGCTCCATGGTGTTCGCGACCCAGAAGGTCCGCGGGAACGAGCTCAGCACGCCACCTTTGGCCATCGACGCCTCCAGGAACTAAAAGGTCGCCGAGACTAGCAGAGGAGCGCGGATGCTACGCTGTTCTTCATGCAACCTCGGGCCCTGCTCCTCATCGGACTCGTCGTCTCGGCCTGCCCGGGATCGATCGCTCCGACCCCTATCTCGCCGGACGCCGCAGGTGCAGCCACTGATGCGAGCCCACTGCCCACCGGCCCGGACGCGTCGGCCCCGGATGGCGGAAGCAGCGATGGAGGCGATGCCGGCAGCGGGGAGGCGGGAACCCCCGATGCCGCGACCTGCCTGGCAGGCGCTGCGTGCGACGACGGGGATCCCTGCACCCTCCAGGACGAGTGCGCCTCCAGCGGCGACTGCCGCGGCACCGCCAAGGTCTGCGCTTCCTCGGGGAGCGATTGCACCGAAGCGATAGGCACCTGCGATCCCACGAGCGGCGAGTGCATCTACGGGGCACGACCTGCGGATTGGCGCTGCAGCGACGGGGACGAGTGCACGGTCGGGGACCTGTGCGACGGCCTGGGAACCTGCGTGGGCGGGACCCCCACGGCGTGCCAGACCACCGTGCAGTGCCGGCTGTCCCAGGGCGCCTGCGATCCCACCACCGGTCGTTGCAGCTTCGCTGTGGCACCGTCGGGCACCTCGTGCGAGGACGGCGAGCCCTGCACCGAGCCGGATGCCTGCGATTCCTCCGGCACCTGCGTGAGCGGGCCCCTGCCGGCCTGCGAGGCTCCCCCGGACACCTGCCACCGCGCCCTCGGGCACTGCGACTCGGAAGCGGGCGGCTGCGTCTACGACCTGAGGCCCGCCGGCTCCTCGTGCAGCGACGGGGACCCGTGCACTCTGGGCGATTCGTGCCTGGCCAACGGAATCTGCGTCCCGGGCGGTCCGCTCACCTGCGACCTGCCTCCCCTCTGCTCCGAGCTCCCCGGGAGCTGCGTCCCGGGTGCTGGCTGCGTCTACCCTCCCTCTCTCCTCGATACGCCCTGCGCCGATGGAGACCTGTGCCGCACCGGCGGCCGCTGCGACGGCGCGGGCACCTGCGTAGCACAGGAGCGAGAGTGCCCCTCCGCCGGCTCCTGCGCCCCGGGCATCTGCGATCCCGCCGACGGCCAGTGCCGCACGAACCCACTGGTCGCGGGGACACCCTGCGAGATTCCCAATGCCACTGCCGCCTGTGACGGTGCGGGCAGCTGCGCGGTGGCCACCTGCGACGCAGGCTTCGTTCCCTTCCTGGGCGGATGCTCGAGCTTCGGAGGCGGCTTCCAGACCAACGATTCGGCCTGCCTCTCCTGCGGCGCCCCCAACGCGCTGGCTTCGGGTTGCGCCTGTCCGGCGGGATTCACGGACCAGAGGTTGCGCTCGGTCAGCGACTGCGCTGGAGAAGGAACCTACGTCGGGACCTGGATGCACCTCTGCCAGGCCGCCGCGTTCTCTGGCGAGACCGACTATGGCGGCGCCTGGCAAGAGGACCTCGACGCCACCTGCGGCGCGGGCTGCCGCTCGCCCAACCCGGTGACCGGGGCGTGCAGCTGCCCCAACGGAACCGTGGCCCTCGTCGCCACCGCGCTGACCGACAGCGTCGCGTGCCCCACCGAGATCCTCGGCACGCGGATCGCGCTGTGCGTGAACACCTCGGCGCCGATTACCCGCTTCGGCGGGGCCTATCAGGTCGACGACACCGCGCCGAGCGGCCTGACCTGCCGCGCGCCGAACCCTCGTACGGGAGCCTGCTCATGCCCGGCGGGGACGTCGGTGAAGTTGCGCGTGCGCCTGAAGGCGGGATCGGGCAGCATCGACGTCGGCTCGAATCTTCACCTGTGCTCGCCCTGAACTGATGCGCCGAATCGCCCTGCTCTCCGACATCCACGGCAACCTCGAGGCCCTCGAGGCCGTGCTGCGCGACGTGGAGCGCCAGCGGCCGGACATGGTGGTGGTGCTCGGGGACACCATCAACTACGGGCCCAACCCGCGCGCGTGCCTGGAGCGGGTCGAGCGCACCGCGGACATCGTCCTCGCCGGCAACCACGAGAAAGAGGCCGCAGCTCACGATGACGAGGCGCTCGAGGGCGACGCCCGCGAGATGCTCGACTGGACGCTCACGCAGCTCGAGGGCTTCCACCCCTGGGAGAAGATGCGGGAGCACATCCTCGCCGCGGGCGAGGCGAGCTCCCGGGTGCGCTGGCGCGACCTCACCTTCGTGCACGGCTCGCCCCGCAGCCCCGTGCACGAGTACATCTGGCCGGGGCACCCGCAACACCACCTGCACCTCAACAAGCAGCTCGACGAGTGGCTGCTCAAGCTCCTCAAGCACTCCAAGACCCGGCACTCGTTCTGCGGCCACACCCACGTCCCCGCGCTGCTCACCACCTATTCAGAGCGAGAGATCTTCCCCATCGACCGCAGCTGGAACCGCAGCTACACCTTCGTGGGACCTCGCACCATCTTCTACGTGCCCGAGGACAACGTGACCGTGGAGGGCATCTCCGGCAGCCGGATGGTGATCAACCCGGGCAGCGTCGGCCAGCCACGCGACGGGAACCCGCTCGCGAGCTGGGCTCTCTACGAGGGGCACTCGATCCACTTCCGGCGCGTGGCCTACGACATGTCGAAGACCTCGGCCAAGATCCGCGACCTTCCGCTCTCGGCTGGGGCTCGCGATTGCTTCGCCGACAGGATCCTCGAGGGCGTGTAGAGCAGCCTTGCGAGCGGGGCCTCGGGCGCGCGGTCGCCCCCCGGACGCTCTACCGAGGGCACGCTCGCCCGACGTTTCCTCCCAGCGGTCGAAGACGCGTATCCTGCCTGCCTCCATTCCGAGGAGGCTCGCCATGAGAAAGCTCGTCGTCGCTCTCGCCGCCTGCGCGTTCTTGGCTCCGGCGCTCGCCCTGGGACAAGTGGACCTGCGCATCCGGGTGCCGCTGCCTCCGGTGCCACCGCTGGTGGTGGTCCACCCGGGGGTCCAGGTCGTCGAGGACTTCGATGAAGAGGTCTTCTTCACCGGAGGGTTCTACTGGACGAGGCGCGACGGGCGCTGGTTCCGCGCACCCTCCCCGCGGGTCGACTTCGTGCCCGTGGCGCCCAAGGTCGTCCCGGTGGCGCTCGTGGAGAGCCCACCCGGCCGCTACAAGCGCTACAAGAAGGCGGTCAAGGCGCACGAGAAGGCCGAGCGCAAGGCGGAGAAGGAGCACAAGAAGCACGGCAAGCACCGCTAAGCCAGGACAGCGCCGAGCCGGACGAGAGATGGCGGCTGTCCATGGGACGGCCCTCGCCACCCACCGGATCACCGCGGGCTCAAGCGGGCTGGAAGCCCGCTCAAGCCCGCGGCTACTTCTACGAAGCCCACTGAAGTGGGCTAACCAATAGCGTTTGGCGCAGCCGTGACCGGCAAGAGTCCGCCCGGGACGATGCTCGGCTGCGCTAAACGTCGGGTTGAACGAAGCCGCCGGCATGGGCCC
>JACRCT010001084.1 GCA_016218885.1 Deltaproteobacteria bacterium
GACAGACTCCGGATTGCTCGGCGCAATCGAGGGACTGGTTGCAGGAGCCGGCAACCGGCGAAGTCGTGTGGCAGGCGGCGAAGGCGAGCGGCAGAGCGAGCAGAGCCGCCCTGGAGTTCGGGGCTACCAGACGGAACGACATGCTTCCTCCCTCGCGATGCAGATACTCCAAGTCTGTCGTCGCTCAGCCGGTCGGCATCGTCATCCTCAGCCAGGGCTACGGCTGACCTGCTCCCATGAGCCTGGGCGCTCGCGGTCGCGATCAGGGCGGGGGGCTGCAGGCACAGTTGGCGTAGATCCCGAGCCAGCTGCCGTTGACACACTGCTGGAGGTTCAATCCGGAGCAGTACCATTCCCCGCAGCTGGCGGAGCGGATCTGGCCATGCACCCCCGCCGGGTTCGAGCAATTCGCCGAGGGGGCCCAAGACGCCCCATCCCAGAGAAGCACTTGATTCGCCATCGTGGGTGCGGTGGCGGAAACCGCCCGGCTCTGCAGCGCGGTGGCGTTGCCGAAGCGAGCGTCGTTGCCTTCGGCGCAGGTCCCGGCGGAGGTGCCGAGCTGCACCACGCCCGGCGCCGCCGTGGTGGCGTTGGCCACGGAGATGACCGGCGCGGTGGTGCCGTTGGCGACGTTGACGGGCTGCTCGCCGGAGACCGAGGTGACCGAGCCCGCAGCGATGCTGGCGCAGGCCCAGCCCGCGCCGTCCGACTGCAGGACCTGCTGGCCGGGGCAGCTGGCGAGCGAGACGGTGCGCGCGCTTGGGTCGATGGAGATGCCGCTGCCGGCGGAGTAGCCCGCCGCGGCAGTCAGGTTGCCAAGGGAATCGAAGACCTGCTTTCCGGCGACGGTGATGCTCGTCGCCTCCACCGTGCCGCCGCTCACGTTCTTGGCGTTGACGGCAGCGGTCGCGAGCAGGGCGTAAGGCACCGAGCCCACCTTCTGGCGCGGGGTGAGCGCCAGGCCTGCGACCTGGAGCTCCAGGTATCGCAGGCTGCCGTCGAAGGTGCTCGCCGGAAACGGCGCCACTGTGCCGAGGAAGGTCGCGTAGAAGCCGTCGGTGAGCGCGAGGTCCTGCTGCTCCTGCCAGAGCGCGGTCCCGCCCGTCTCGTTCTCGAAGAGGGCAAACGTGATCTTGACGATCCCCGTCTCGGGGACACCATCCGCGCGCAAGAGCCGACCCTGGTAGCCAAGCTGGGTGGGAACCTGGGCGCTGGCCGGCAGCGGAGTGAGGCTCGCTGCGAGCGCAAACGCCAGTAGCTGCGGCCTCAACATGGGAGCCTCCGACGATTGGGTCGCGCAGAGCATAGCTGGAACCACGCCGACATTCCGAACAATCCCAACGACTCCTGCCCAGCAGACCTCGCTCGAGCCCAAGACGCTCGAGAGGGCCGGGAGACGCCGAGATCAGCTCCGTCGCCCCACACGGAAGAGATCGCGCCAGCTCTCGGCGCCGCCGAAGCGCAGCGCCTCGCTCTGGAAGGCGTTGGATGCCAGGGCCAGCGAGGCGACGGAGCAGAGCGATACCACCCCGACGGCGATGGCCACGTGGAGCGGGGCGGCGGAGCCCAACAGCGTCGCCTTGACCAGCAAGGCCACGTTGAGCAGCGGCACCGCGGCGGTCAGCGCGTTGAGCTCGATGCCCGGGGCCAGCGCCAGGATCCCGGGGACGGTGCCCACCAGCATCACCGGGGTCATCAGGCTCTGGCCCTCCTTGAAGCTGCGGGCCAGCGAGGCCACCGCCAGCGCTACTCCGCTGGAGAGGAAGGCTACGGGGATCAGGGTGACGAGCAGGACCGCGATCTGCAGCGCCGAGAGCGACAAGCGCACCGGGGGGCCCTCGGCGAGCTGAAGGCCCACGTGAAAGGTGACGCCCATGGCGAGCAGGTTCATGAGCGTCGTGACCGTGGCGATCAGCGCCACGGTCAGGTACTTGGCCAGCATCACCTCGCGCGGGTGGACCGGAGCGACGAGCAACGTCTCCAGGGTGCCGCGCTCCTTCTCTCCCGCGGTGACGTCCAGGGCGGGGTAGAGCGCCCCCATGAAGAGCATCGCCAGCAGGATCAGCGGCAGCATGCGCGAGGCGAGCAGCGGGCCCAGGTTCTGGTCGAAGTCCACGTCGATCTCCGCGGACTTGACGGGCTCGGCGAAGCTTGCCGGCAGATGCGCCTCCTCCAGCCGCTCGACGAGCGCGCGCACGCCCGCGGCGGAGAGCACCTGCCGCATCCGGTCGAGCGCCTCCACGGAGCGATCGAAGCGCTTGGTGTAGAGCACCTCGGCCCGCAGCTGCCCGCCGCCCTCGAGGGCCGCGAGCGAGCCCTCAGGCACGTGCACCACCGCGGCGACCTGCTGCTCGCGCAGGGCGAGCTCGGCAGCGGGGCGCTCCATCTGCTGATAGCGGGTGAAGGCCGGGGGCGCCCCTGTGACCAGCCGTGCCGCGTCCCCGGTGGTGAGCGCGACGGTGAGCTCCTCGCGGGCGAGCCGCGCCTTGCCCGCCGCCGTCACCGCGCCGATGAGCGCCAGCATCCCCGGGTAGAGCAGCAGCGGAACGAGGATCATGGTGATCAGCGTGCGTCGGTCGCGCAGGCTGTCGGTGAGCTCCTTCTTGAGGAGGATCGCCACCGGGCTCATGGTCGGCCCTCCCCGGCGAAGTGAAGGAAGGCCCCGGTGAGCGAGGCCTGACCACTCTGGGCAAGGAGCTCGCGCGGGCTGCCCTGTGCCACCGCCTTGCCCGCGCGCAGGAAGTAGAGCCGATCGCAGAGGAACTCGGCCTCCTCCATCCGGTGGGTGGAGAAGAGCACCGCCTTGCCTCTTTTCCGGGCCTCTCGGACCAGATCGAGGATGGCGCGCGAGGCCAGGGGGTCGAGCGCCGCGGTGGGCTCGTCGAGCACCAGCACCTCCGGCTCGTGCACCAGCGCCCGGGCGATGGAGACGCGCTGACGCTGTCCCGAGGAGAGCGTGCCGCAGCGCTTGTCCAGGAAGGCCGCCAGGTCGAGGTCGCGGGCCAGCGAGTCTACGCGCGAAGCGAGGCGCTCACGGGACAGGCCGTGGAGCCGGCCGAAGGTGGTCAGCAGCTCGCGCGCGGTGAGCCGGTCGTAGAGGCCCGTGCTGGCGGTGAGGAAGCCCAGCCTTCGTCGCGCCTCGAGCGGGTGCCGGGTCACGTCCTGGTCGGCGACGAGGGCCTGGCCTCGCGACGGGGTGATCAGGCCGGCGAGCATCCGCAGCGCGGTGGTCTTGCCGGCGCCGTTGGGGCCGAGCAGTCCCACCACCTCGCCGGAGGCAACCTCGAGCGACAGACCGTCGACGGCCCAGACCTCGCCGAAGCGCTTGGCCAGATCGTGCAGCTTGACGGGGGCTGGGAGGGTCTCGCTCATCGCCGAGTGGCTGAGGATAGGCCTGTCGACTGACGACCGCCAAATCGTGCACGCAGAGCGAGGGCCTCGACCCAAAGAGAAGGGCCGCCTCCCTCGCGGGAGGCGACCCTCACTCATCTCAGACGCGGAGCAGGTCGCTACCGGCAGACGCCGCCGATGCAGTGCTGGCCCGCGGCGCAGTCGGTGTCGGCGCGGCACGACGCGACGCCGCAGACACCGGCGTTGCAGGCCTGGCCGGCGATGCACGCGATGTCGCAGCCACCGCAGTGGAGGAGGTCGGACTGCAGGTCGACGCAGTGGTCGACGCACAGGGTCTGCCCCGCGGCGCAGCTGACCTGACAGGTCCCGTCGATGCAGAGCCGATCGGAGCCGCAGTCGGCGTTGCTTACGCACAGCCAGCACTCGGAGGCAGCGCTGCAGTCGGTGTCGGTGCAGTCGAGCATTCCGTCGCCGTCGTCATCGATTGCGTTGTCGCAGATCTCCGAAAGAGGCTGGCAGAAGCCGGAGACGCAGGCGGAGCCGGCGGGACAGGCCACGTTCGTGGAGCACGGCTCGGCGCACCCTTCGTCGACCAGGCCGTCGCCGTCGTCGTCGAGCCCGTTGCCGCAGATCTCCGCGATGGGCACGCACGTCCCCCGAACACACTGCTCGCCGGCAGGGCAGCCCTGATTGCTGCTGCAGGCCGTCGAGCCGAGGCACTGGCCCGCCCCGTCACAATGGTCCGCGCTGGTCGCCGGGTCGCCGTCGTCGCAAGCGCTTCCCGCCGCCAGCGGAGGATAGGTGCAGGCGCAGGTCGCCCAGTCGCTGATGTAGCCCCCGGTGGCCCAGCAGGGGCCGGGAGGATTCGCGCAGGAGGACGGACACACGCGGCCGCACTGCCCGTCCCGGCACTGCTCATCGGCTTCGCAGTCGGCGTTGGTCGCGCAGCCCTGCTGCAGGCACACGGCCCCGACGCACGTCTGGCCGGCAGCGCACGCGACGCCACAGGCGCCACAGTTCAGCTCATCGCCGGTCAAGTCCACGCAGGCGCTGTTGCACCACGTCCCGCCGGTGCAGCCCGGCTGGCAGGTGCCCGAGACGCAGACCTGGCCCGCTGGGCAGGAGATTTCGGCGGAGCAAGCTGCGCCGCAGCCGTTGTCGACCACGCCGTCGCAGTCGTCATCGAGGCCGTTGGAGCAGATCTCCGCTGCGGCGCACGCTGAGCACTGGCCAGCCACGCAGACCTGGCCCGCGGGGCACGCGCTGTTGGAGCTGCAATCGGGGCGTGCTCCAGCCTGGAACCGCGTGAAGTGGCTGACCTGGAAGGAGACCAGGCCTTGCGCGGCGTCGATGGTGAGCTTGGCGCCATCCAGGGTGCTCTGGGTGCCGTCGTCCTCCAGGGCTCGAACATAGAGGTTGCCGGGCTTCTGCGACGCGCTGAGCCTGTAGGGCAGCACCAGCGTGGCCGGGGAGGCGAAGGTCGTTCCCGAGGGTCCGAAATCGGCGACCGGGCCCGCCGCCTCCGCCGCCGCCACGATCGGCTCGCGGTCCAGCCCAACGGTGATCTGGGTGTCCTGGGCAAGCGCTTCCGGAGGGACGAAGAGGTTCGTCCCGGCCAGCTCGGCGCTCTCCTGCGTCGTGACCGCCAAGGTGCCGCCCGCACCAGCCTTGATCTCCTTCGTGGCCACGTGGATCGAGCCCACCTGGCTCTCGCCATTGCAGGCCACGAGGCTGGTCAGCGCCAAGAGCATGAGACAGCGACCAAAAAGAGTCTTCATTTCGTCCCTCCGCTTCATTTGGATTGGGGCCCTACGCTTGTGAGGTCAGCGGTGAATGGCGCGGCCCCGTTACGACCTTCAAAAGAAACCTCTCGAGGCTAGTCGCGAGTCGTTCCGAGTGCCTGTGCAGCCTCTGCGGCGTGCCTCCCTCGTGGGAATCCTGCGAGGTAGCGCTCCAGCCGCTCGCGGGCGGCGGCGGCGCGGCCCAGGCGTGCCTCGCAGAGGGCCGCGTGGAATGTGGCGTCATCGGCCTCCGGGCCGCGAGGGTCCTCGTCGAGCACCGCCTGATAGTCCTGCACCGCGGCGAGGCAATCGCCGGCGGCGCGTCGCAGGTCGCCGCGGATGCGCCGCACCAGCTGCCGGCGCTCGCTGCCGGGATGGGCGGCGAGGAAGGCGTCGGCTTCGCCCAGCGCGCGGTCAGGGGCTCCCAGGGACAGCGAGGCCTCGACCGCAGAGAGATCGACCTCGTGGCGCAACGGCCCAGCGGGGAAGCGCTGGCGGTACCCCTGGAAGGCCTCGAGCGCTCCAGTGGGATCGTGGAGCCGCTGGTGGCGAAGCCGGCCGAGCTCGTAGAGGGCGAGGGCTCCGAAGCGGTCTCCTCCGCTCTGCGCGAGCGACTCGAAAGCCCCGGCCGCCGCCGCGTATTGCCCTTCACGAGCGAGGCGAAGGGCATCCTCGTAGAGCCACTCCGGTCCGCGCACGGGAGGAGCAGGGGGCAGGGCGAGCGGAATCGCCGGAGGGGGCTCGGCCGGCTCGCGCGACGGCTCTGACTCCAGGCGCCTGAGGGGCGGCGTGGGCCGCGGGGTGGGGATGGGCGGCGCGACTGCCGTCGGCGCAGATGGCTCCTCGGGGATCGCCGAGCGAGGGGCTGTCGCCAGCGGCAGGACCAACGCGAGACGAACCTCCGCGTCCGGCGCCACGGTCACCGCTCGCTCCAGGCGCCCGCCGGGGGCGGTGACCTGCAGCTGGTGCTCTCTTGCGGCGGTCCACCATTGGATGGGCGGGTGCCCGAGCGCGATCCCGTCGGCGACCACCGCGAGGTCGCCATCGCCCTCGAGCACGACGCGGCCTTCGGAGCCGGCGGGGCGGGTCAGAGCGCGCGCCGCCGAGGCATCGGGCGGTGCCGGGCAAGGCACGCTCTGACCCGGGGCGTCGCTCGACCAGCACTGCCCTGCTGTGACGCTCACCTTCTGCTCGGCGTGCTGGACCGAGACCACGCCTTCGGCCACCCGCACGTTCACCGTCCGGCCCGATTCGACCGCGAACAGCGTGCCTACCACCTCGACGCGCACTCCCTGCGCTACTACCGCGAAGATCCGGCCTTCCCCGCGCTGGGGTGCGATCGCGGCCACGATTCCCCCGGCGGCCAGCTCGATCTGGGCGCCCTCGGGCTGCTGGGTGAGCAGGACCTCGGTGCCCTCGCGGACCAGGAGCCCGGAGGAGTCGAAGAAGCGCAGGTGGGCGCTGCTCCCTGCGCCGGTGCGCACCCGCGTGCCGGAGGGCAGCTCGGCCCCGGCCTCCACCGGCTGAAGCGCAGCGGCCTGGGGGCCGGCGCTGACCGCGCCCGCCGCCAGGGTGAGGGTCATCGGGGCGAGCGGCGTCGCAAGCGATACCGTTCCGGATGGATCCGCCTGAGGACGGAGCAGCATCACCAGGAGGAAGCCGACGACGGCGGCGGGGACCGCGGTCCCGATCCAGCGCAGCCGTGAGGGCTCGCGCCCAGCTCGCAGCGCGGCCCAGACGCGCTCACGCTCAGCAGAGGTCGGGGTTGGGGCGCGCACTTGTCGCAAGAGCTGGGCGCTCCGTGCGCTCTGCGCAGAGCCATCGCCTCCTTCGACGAGCCGCCGTGGCGGCCCCTTGGGCAGGTCACCGGCCATGCGTGTCAGGCGCTCCTCTCCACGGCGATGCCGAGCTGCTCGGCGATGAGGGTGAACTCCTTGCGCGCGTAGTGCAGACGCGTCCAGACCGTCTCCAGCTTGCAGCCCACCCTCTCGGCGATCTCCTCGCCGCTGAGGCTCTCCAGCTCGTAGAGGGCGAAGACCTCGCGCTTCTTGGGGGCCATGCGCTCCAGCACGCGGTTCACGGCGGTCTCGGCGTCGCGCTGCTGCAGGGCTGCTTCGGGGGTGGGGGCAGGGGCGAGCGAGGCGGGCAGCACGCTCTCGGCGAGGCTGCGCATCGCCTCGCGGAAGCGCCGGCGGCGGTGGCGGTCGGACACCACGTTGGCCACGATGCGATAGAGCCAGGTGGAGAAGCGCCCATGCTGGAAATCGCCGATCTTGCGGAACACCACCACGAAAGCCTCCTGGCAGACGTCTTCGACCTCCCCAGGCGGCGTCCCCAGCCGCCGCGCCACGCCATAGGCGAACGCGAAGTGGGCCTCGAAGAGTTCCTTCCAGGCGCGCTCGTCCCTCTGCTGGCACCGCGCAAGAAGCGCAGCACAATCAGGGGCTTGCATGTCCTGTTGGGCCGCTTCGCTCATTGAGGTGTCAGCCCTGAATGGCTCGAGTCGCCAGAAACCTTCACGGGATCTCGCGGGCCAAGCTCAGCGACAGGCCCACCTCGAAGCGGGGCGGGCCCGCCGCGGGGGAGAGGTCCGCACCCTGCAACGCGATCTCTCCACCGCCCAGGAAGCCGCTGGCCGTCAGCAGCGCCCGCAGCTGGAGCTGATACGGCAGGGGGAGCGCGCCCAGCCCGAACAGCCCGCCGAGGAGCGAGTCGCTGCGCGCGTTCTGGGGCGAATAGAGGTCGCGGCCGCCGGTGCTCCAGGCCCAGGTGCCGCGCCAGCCGAGCTGGGCGCCGCCACACAGCGCCCAGCGCTCGCCCCAGCAGGCGCCGCCCAGCGCCGCGAGGGCCACCGGTAGCTCCCGGACCTCGCCCAGCTCCCGGGTGCGGTTGGGGACGCTCGCGGCATGGCTCGCCGGAGCGTACAGGTGCGCCCGGAGGCTGGCCCAGAGGACGGACCGCCGGACGGCCAGATCGAGAGCCGGACCTATGCGCAGTGCTCCCGGCCAGAACCCCGCCGCTCCCGCGACTCCGGCGCCCACGCTCCACTTCAGGGGAGGTGAGGGAGGCGGTGGCGATGAGGGGAGCCGCGCGACAGCGCCGGGATCGATCTTCTCGGGCTTGCCGGCCCAGTCGATCTCCTCGAGGAAGCGCTCGATCACCGCGGCGCAGGCGACGAAGAAGGCGGCATCCGGGCTTGCTTCGCCGGGAAGGGTGCGCTCCAGCACGAGGTGCTGGGCGCGGTGCACGCTGAGCTTCCAGCGAGCCTGGTCGGGCAGGAGCGCCACCTCCAGGTCCTCATCGCCGACCGTCCCACCGACGACGACGCGCAGAGCAGGCATGCGGTCCATCAAGGCCGCTGCCAATTGCCGCGCCACCTGCTCCGAGACCGGACCTTCGGCAGACCCGGGCACCACCAGCGCAGGCGGGAGCTGCGCCGCAGAGGTCGCGATCGCGAGGAGGAGACTGAGAGCTGTGGCGGACACAGAGCAACCCAGGGCTGTCTTGAAAGGCCGAAAGGCTACCAGCTTCCACGCCGGCGAGTGAGGCTCGGACGCAATCGGAGGCGCAGGGCCAGCCCGCGAAGGCGGCCTTCGGTTGCGTAGCCGCCGCCCTTCAGCCGGCGGAAGACCGACCACGCCCCGCTCACGCCCGCCCCGCTCAGCACGACCGATTCACCTCGTCCTGCGTCCGCGCACCATGTCCCGCGCGCGGGATCAGGTCGAGGTCTTCTCACTGCCGTCTCTCGCGGGCGGGACGCCCGCGGTCCAGAAGAAAGGCCGCCGCCCCCACGCTCGGGAGCAGCGGCCTCGCTCAAAACGAGCTCATCGCTAACCGCTACTCCCCGTAGAACACCATGCCGTAGTCCTTCTTGTAGTCGTCCTTGCGCACCACCTCGACCTTGCCGATCACGCGCATGCCGATCTTCGGCTCGGCGATCTTGAGCTGGCCGGTGATGCGCTGCCC
>JACRCT010001087.1 GCA_016218885.1 Deltaproteobacteria bacterium
CGACCGCATCGACGTCGGTGAGGTGCGCGGCGGCGAGGCCTTCGACCTTATGCAGGCCATGAACACCGGTCATGGCGGCTCCATGACCACCGCCCACGCCAATACGCCCACCGATACCCTGCGGCGCCTGGAATCGCTGTGCCTGATGTCCTCGGTGGAGATGCCTCTGGTCGCCATCCGCGCCCAGGTGGCCTCGGCCATCAACCTCATCATCTGCTGTGAGCGCTTCCACGACGGCTCACGCCGCACCACGGCCATCTCCGAGGTGCTGCCCCTGGACGAGCGTGGCGAGTATCGGACCCAGGCGTTGTTCGTGTACGTGCCCACCCACAAGGACGAGAACGGGCGAGTGCACGGCTATTTCGCGCCCACCGGGATCATCCCCTCCTTCCTCGGGCGCATGCAGGCCCACGGCTTCCCGGAGATCGACGAGAAGTTCTTCGACCCGACCACCTACGGCCTGCCCCCGCCGCCGACCATCTTTGCCGAGCGGTCCGACCCGCGCTGGGCACCGTCGCTCAAGCACCGCGAGCGCGGCGAGTCCGATCCTCTCGAGCTCAGGAAGGAGATGGCTCGCGCCCGCGAGTACGCCGAGAGGCAGGAGCGGGAGCACCAGGAGCGGGTCAAGGCAGGTACGTTCCTTGAGGGCTACTCGTTCGTGGATGAGCCGAGCGGCAAGTTGACCGATCCTGGCAGGCCGGCGTCATCTCCTGCCTCCCGGGCCCCCGAGCCGCCGCGGCCGGCTCCGGCCGCGACCCGGTCCGCGGACTTCCCACGGCCCGCGCCGCAAGCCGCCTACCGCCCCGCAGACCCGCCGCCAGCGAGCAACATCAACTCGGACAACACGCGGCCTCCCCAGCGCGCCCCGGTCGCCCGGCCGACGACGCCCGCCGGGACACGGCCTGCGCCTGCTCCCGGCCGCCGCTCGGTGGAGGAGCTCGAGGCGCAGCTCGTCGACGAGCTTGGCATCGAGGAGGTGGACGAGGAGGAAGAAGTGGAAGCTGCGCCGCCCCCGTCCCCCCGTAGTGGGCTCCCCCCCGGCAAGCGGCCCCTGCCAGTGCGCTCTTCACCTGCCCGCGTCGAGCCTGACGAAGGGGAGCCGTACGAGGAACCAGACCAGGGCGACGACTCGCAGGGCCCCCGCGCGCCGGGCCCCCTGCCCAACCGCTTCCGGCGCTGATGGTGCGCGAGTCCCCGCTCCTGGCGCGCCTGATGGGGGGAGACCAGGAGCTCTGGCTCTTCCTCGAGGAGATGCCCGCCAGCGCACGCGCAGAGATGACCCAGATGCAGGACGCGTCCATGCACCTGCTGCTGCGGGGCGTGGCCTCCTTCGCCTCCTTGTGCGAAGAGGAGCGTGCCGAGCGCGCCAACACGCTGCGCGGCGTGCTCACGACGGCCTGGCACCTGATGGACGAGCGAGTGCGCGGAGTGACGAGCCTGGAGCGCTACGCCAAGCAGGTCGCGAAGATGCTCGTCGACGGGATCGGTGCCCCGTGACCCGCATCGCTGCTCCCCGCGCGCTCGCCGTCGTGCTCGCGCTGCTGCTTCTGTCCCCCGAAGCCCGCGCACAGGAAGGACAGGGCTTCGCCGAGCTGCGGGGGGCCTGGTTGGTCGGCACTTCGGGAAAGCAGTGGCAGCTGGTGGAGCGGGTCCGCCCCACCTTCTCGGTCTCCTTCAGCGAGCGCATCAAGCTGGTGGGCACCATCGAGGGTGGTCTGGCCCAGGGTCGCGCCACCTCCGACGAGCTCCAGCGCGCGCTCGAGGACGGCGGCTTCGGACCGCTCCTGGCCCAGGCCGGGTGCAACTGGCCTGAGCCCACGAACTCGGTGCTGCGCATCGACCGCGCCTCCGACTACCTCGAGGTCGTCCGGCTCTACCTCGACTACTTCGTCGAGCGGCTCGACGTGCACGCTGGCCGCCAGGCGCTGCATTGGGGCTCAGGCCAATTCTTCAACCCCACCGATCCCTTCCCCGAGGTGCTCCTCTCCGAGCCCTGGCGACCGCGTCGGGGCGTCAACGCGCTGCGCGCCCACTTTGCCTTCACCGGCCTGACCGACGCCACGGCGGTCGCCGCGCTCGACGACTCGCTCACCAAGCCCCGGGCGGCGCTGCGGCTGCGCACCAACCACTGGGGCGTCGACAGCGCCCTGACCGGCGCCTGGCGCGGCGGCTCGGACTGGCTGGCCGGGGTCGACCTGCGCGGCACCCTGGGGGTGGGCTTCTGGCTGGAAGCCGCGCTGCGCTTCAGCGGCCAGCGCGTCCACGAGGAGCTGGCGGCGGGCATCGACTACTCCTTCCCGGTGCTAGAGCGGCTGGTCGTCGCCGCGCAGTACTACCGCAACGGTGCGGGAGAGACCGATCCCGACCGCTATTCACGCCTGGCAGGCATCTGGGGTGGCGCGGGGCCGGTCTGCAGCGGGGGCGCCTCGCCGTTAGGGAGCACCGCTCAAAGCGATCCCTTCGCGCCGACCACCCTCGCCCGCGACTACCTGCTGCTGAGCGTCGCGGCCCAGGTGCTGCCCGAGCTGTCGCTCAACTTGCCCCTGCTGCAGAACCTCAATGACGGGACCGCGGTGGTCATCCCCACGGTCAGCTGGTCTGCCACCGACTGGCTGGATCTATCCCTCTCGGGCCAAATCCCCTTCGCCACCTGGGGCCGCGGCGGGGAGCTCAAGCCGCGTGCCGGCGACCTCGCCTTCGAGCGCGACCTCGGCGCGGCGGGCATCGTGCGCGCCGACCTCTCCGGCCTGGTCCCCGCCGCCACCCTCACCTTCTGGACCCGGGCCAGCTTCTAAGAGGAGACCCCCATGCCCATCTGCGAGCTGCGAAACGTGACCCGCTCCTATGGCACCGGAGAAGCGCGCGTGGACGCGCTGCGCGAGGTCAGCCTGGCCATCGAGCCCGGGGAGTTCACCGTCTTCTGCGGGCCTTCGGGCTCGGGCAAGACCACCCTCCTCAACCAGATCGGCTGCCTCGACGCGCCCACCGAGGGCGAGCTGCTCATCGAGGGTCGGCCCACCGCGCGGATGAGCTCGCGGGAGCTGTCCCGATTGCGTGCGGACAAGATCGGCTTCGTCTTCCAGTCCTTCAACCTCATCCCCGTGCTCACCGCGCTGGAGAACATCGAGCTCTCGCTGGAGCTCGCCGGGCGCAACCAGGGCGTGCGGGAAGCGGCGCAGGCGATGCTCCCGCAGGTCGGCCTCGAGGGCCTGGGCCACCGCCGCCCCAACCAGCTCTCCGGCGGCCAGCAGCAGCGCGTGGCCGTCGCCCGGGCGCTGGTGAAGCGGCCGCTCTTGGTGATCGCCGACGAGCCCACCGCCAACCTCGACAGCGTCAACGGAGAGCAGGTGCTGGACACGATGCGCCGGCTCAACGCCTCGCTGCACACCACCTTCCTGTTCTCCAGCCACGACCCGCGGGTGGTGGCCCACGCCCGGCGGGTGATCACCTTGCGCGACGGGCGCATCGTCTCCGACGAGGTGCGCCAACCGGGCTCGGCGGGGGTGGCCTGATGCGGCTGCTCGCCCGACTCGCCCTGCGCAACCTCGGCCGCCATCGCCGGCGCACCGCCCTGACCGCCAGCGCCATCGTCGCCGGGATCGGCGCCTTCATCGTGGGCGAGGCCTTCGTCAGCGGGACCTGCGAGAGCATCATCGTCGCCGCCGAGGACAGCAACGTCGGCCACGTGCTGGCCCGCCCCGCCGGCTACCCCGCCCAGGGCTTCCAGCATCCGGTGGACGAGCTGCTGGAGATAGGCCCCGAGGCCCGCGCCTTCCTCGACAGCTCGACCCTCGCCTGGACCGAGCGCACCCTCTTCTCCCCGCTGGTCAGCAACGGACGCGACTCCATCCGCGCCCGGGCCATCGGCTACGACCCGGTGCGCGAGGAGAAGGTCTTCCCCCGCTCGCTCTGGAAGATCCAGGGCACGCTCCCCACCGCGGAGGGCGACGAGATCGCCGTCGGGCGCGGCGTCGCACGCCTGCTCGCGGTCTCTCCCGGCGACCGCCTGGTGCTGCAGGTGCGCACCCACCGCGGGGCCATCAACGCCCTGGAGGTCAAGGTCTCGGCGGTCGTCACCACCCACCGCACCTTCATCGACGGAATCGGGATCCTGGTGCCCAAGGCGCTCGCTTCACGGCTGGTCGCCGCGGACCGGCCCACCCATCTCGCAGTGCGGCTGGCTCGTCGGGAGGCGGCGGAGGCCTATCGTCCGCGGCTGGCGGCAGCGTTGGGGCCCCAGGCCGAGCTCGTCACCTGGGACGACGAGACCCGCGACCTGCTGCGGCTACAGGAGATCCGGCGCAAGGCGCTCGACTTCGTGGTCGCCATCCTCCTGGCGCTCGCCGCCTTCGGCATGGCCAACACCATCCTCATGGCCGCGCACGAGCGTGTTCGCGAGGTGGGCACGCTGCGCGCGATGGGGATGACCGAGGGCTCGGTGGTGGGGCTGTTCCTGGTGGAGGGCGGCCTGGTGGTCGAAGCACCCGCTCGACTTCTCCTAGGCCCTGGAGCAGCGGGTAAACGGCGACTTGTCCGTCTCCGGGCTCATCTACACGCACTTCCAGTGGTCGTTGATCCTCGCTGCCATCGCCTTCGGAGTGGCGATCTC
>JACRCT010001076.1 GCA_016218885.1 Deltaproteobacteria bacterium
CAGGGGCGCATAGGTGGCGCTGCGGCAGTCGAGGGCTCCGTCGAGCGCGACGGCATAGGCCTCCACGTCGGATGGGGCCTCGCGCAGCGCCAGCGGGACGCTCCAATCGGAGTAGTACGGGCTCCCATCGCCGGCCACGAGCGTCGCGGTGGGGGCGGTCGCGTCCAGGACAAAGGAGACCGTGGCCTGGCTGAGGTTGCCGGCCCTATCGCGAGCCTGCACGAGGACGCTCTTGGGCCCGTCGCTCGCCGAGACGGTCACCTCGGTGGTGGCGCTGAAGGCGACCCAGTCCGCTCCCGCAATGGAGGTGGCCTCGGCGACTTTGAGCGGCTCGTCCGCGAGCCCGGCAGTGGAGTCGAGGGCGGCGATCGTCAGGGACACTTCAGGCGAGGTCGAGTACCCGTGGGAGAGCCCCAAGGCGGTGGCCGAAAGAGAGGGCGGCATCGTGTCCAGGGTGATGGAGACGCTTTGGTCCGGCGCGGCGGTCCCCGCGAGGTCCGCGAAGCGAGCCCAGACCTCCTTGACCTCGTCGACCCCCGGGCGCGCCAGGAACCAGGCCATGGAGGTCGAGTACTCCTGCCAGGTCGCGCTATCGAGACCGACATGGGAGCTCGCGAGCTTGACTCGGATGGAGTCCCCGAACTGCTCGGTGGCCTCCAGGTTCAGGGTGACGATCGGGCTGTTGGTGTAGTGCGGCGCCACCGCGGTGGGGCCATCCTCGATCGCCAGTTGGGTGATCAAGGGAGGGTGGGTATCGACGACGATCGAAGCATGGGCCGAGGCGAGCGCAGCATTGCTCAGGTTGCCTGCTCCATCCATCAGCTGAATCCAGAAGCCCTTGGCCCCTTCTGCCTCCTCCGTGGAGGGGACCGTGTAGTCAATCTGCAGCGAGAAGGGGTGGACGGAGGCCTGAACGAGCTTGCCATCCTCGTCGAGGGTGGGGTCGCGGGAGACCAGGACCTGGTAGAGCCCGGCGGTCTGGTCGACTCCCGGCCCGGCTGCGTCCGAGCCGGAGACCGTCAACCGCAGCAAAGGAGACTGGTTCGTGAACGCCGCGCCCCCCTCGACTTGGATGCCCGGCGAGGCGGGCGCCGTCTCGTCGAGCACCACGCGGGTCGAGAAGACCGGCGACGTGGTGCCCGCGCCGTCCCGATACTGCGCATACACGGTATGGGTCCCCTCGCGGGCCGCCAGCTTGAACGGAACCGCTCCGCCCGCCGGGTAGGGCCCGAACGCGAGCGCGCCTCCATCGAAGGACCCGTCCTCGCTGGCTCGCACGGGGGTTGCCGCGGGGAAGGCGACCTGCAGGAGGACGTCCTCGTGGCGGGCGAAGCCCGGGGTCACGGGGTCCAGCGCGTCGTTGATCACGAAGTCGCCGTGAGCGGCGGCGAGGGTGATGGGCTCTGCCTCGACCAGGCTATCGGCCGTCACCGTGACCTGCTTGCCGATGTCCGGGAAGTAGCCCGATTGGCGGACGATCAGGCCGTAGGTGCCGATGGGGATCTGGTCGAACCGGAAGACGCCCTGTGCGGCCCCCACCGCGGAGGCCACCCGGCTCTCCCAGGCAGTCCCCACCAGGCTCACGCTCGCCCCATCGACCGGCTTGCCGTCTCCGGTCGTGACGCTGCCGGTGATGCTCCCGCGGTCGATGGCCAGGACGATGGGGGCGGGAAGGACGCTCGTCGCACCGGCCAAGAGGGTCACCGAACGGGGCGCCCCCGCGTCGTGGTAGCCGGCGAGCTGCACCTGGTAGCCATGGACGCCCGCGGCAAGGCCGCCCAGCGAGAACCGACCGTCCACATCCACCGTGGTCGTCTTGCCGTCGTCGAGGGTGACGCTCGCCCCCGACGCGGGCGCGGTGAGTGACGAATGGGTGGGGTCGGGGATCTGCTCCATCTCGATCACCCCGGAGAGCGTCGCCGGGTTGAGCTCGAGGACGAAGGTGCCGCAGTCGGTCGTCTGGCCCGAGGAGAGCAGCAAGTCGGGCTTGACCGCGCTGACGTATGCCGGCTGGGTGGCGGTCACGCGGTACTTGGCGGGATCGAGCAGGACGCGGAAGGTCCCGTCGGGCTCCGCCAGCTCGAAGCGGGTGACGAGGACGTAGCTCGTGCCTCCGCCGCTGACCTGCTGCAGCTCGACCTGGACGGTGATGCCCCAGGGCAGCGCGTCGTCGGCGAGCACGACCTTGCCGACCAGCACTCCCTGTCGAAGGGCTTGAGAGAGCGGCTCAGGGGTCAAAAGCCCGAGATCGATGATCTGCCCAGCGGCGAGCTTGATGCTCGGACGGGTCAGCACCTGAAAACCGTCCGCGTGGATCTCGAGCACGTAGGTGCCCGGCGTCAACGACACGAAGCCGAAGGCGCCTCCGTCCCCGGTCTGCGTAGAGCGGGCGGTCCAGTTCGAGTCGTAGAGCCTGACTTCGGCGCCCGTCAGGACCACCGAGGAGTCCACCACCCCCTGGATCGCCCCCGGGGCCTGTTGCGCCGGTGGGGTCGCTGGGTCATAGGGATTGGAGTGTTGGGGCTGGGCATCGCAGGCGCACAGGGCGACTACCAGCAGGAACGCTCGTCGCATGGAAGCTCTCCAAAGGCGATGAGGAAGAGTGCCAGCACTATATCGGCACTGGTCGGCACTTGCCCGCGCACCGGCGGACGCCTACCTGGCCAATGGCTCCAGGCTGAATAGGGCGCCGGATGGTTCGCGCGTTCTCAGCAGCGAACGCACTTCGCCATCCCGGCCAGAAGCGGGTCGGCAAGACCGGCAGCCGGCGGGACGGACTCCGAAAGGGAGCCGTGTAGGCCAGAGGCCCATGAAGGAGCGGGTGCAGGACCGCCAACTCCCTTGACGTCTTCTGCGGCCCGGGTTAAACGTTCGCCCCTCTCGACGGGCAACCGGAGGGAGCACCGCCCAGGTGGTGGAATTGGCAGACACGCTAGATTCAGGGTCTAGTGGCCGCAAGGTCATGGAGGTTCGAGTCCTCTCCTGGGCATCAGCTCGAGGTTCTCAAACGGAAGCGGTCGGGTTTTCCCGGCCGTTTTCGTTTTTTTTCGCCCGAGCAACTACGTCCTCATCAGGCCGTCCCGCCTGGCGCGAACTTCGGCGGTGATCGCCTCGTAGTCTGCCAGGAGCTTCGCCCCGCCTTCCGTGCCGCTGTACCCCATCCGCCTCGCCAGTGTCGTCAGGCCGGGTCCCCTTGTGGGCAAGTGGGTGAGCGGGAAGACGTGGACGATGCGCAGGCGATCTTCCAGACGGCGCAGGAAGCGCCATCCGCGCTCCAAAGCCGAGGCGTCTGCAGGCGCGAGGGCTCCCTCACTGGCGAGCGCTCGGATGGCCTTGAGCGTGTTCGTCTCGCGTACGCCGGGCCGCGCCCGGCCGTGTGCCAGTTGCAGGTACTGGACCGCGAACTCGATGTCGACTAGGCCGCCGCGGCCGAGCTTGGGGCTCAGGCGTAGGGGACCCTCGCCTGCAAGCTCATGCTCCATGCGCTCACGGACTCGGAGGATCTCACGCGCCAGCCCTCGAGGATCCGCCTCGGGGCGAAAGACCAGGGGGGCGATGACCTCCTCGCGCACGCGCCCAAACAGCGCTGCATCCCCGGCGACCAGCCGAGCCCGGGTCAACGCCTGGCGCTCCCAGACCTCGGCTTTCTGGTGATGCGCGGCGAAGGACTCCAGGCTGACCACGAGCATGCCCGCGTTGCCCGAAGGGCGCAGCCGCACGTCAGTGCGATACAGAAGGCCCTCGCGCAGCTGCATCGAGAGGCTGGAGAGAAGCTTCTGGGCCAGGCGCGCGAAGTACTCGGCGTTGCTCGCCCGCCCCTTTTCCCCTCCTCGAGTGTCGCCAGGGGCCGAGTAGACGAAGAGCAGGTCGAGGTCCGAATGGTAGCCGAGCTCTCTGCCTCCCAGGCTCCCGAGGCCGATGACGGCCAGGCTTGCGGGCGCGCCGTCGGGCCCGCATGGCTCGCCCCAGCGGGTGAGGACCTCCTTTCGGCACAGGTCGAGGCAGGCGCCGACGAGGACGTCGGCCAAGGCGCTCAGCTCCTCGTGGACCTGCTCGACCTCCAGGTTCCCTGCCACGTCGTGCAGCCCGATGCGCAGCACCTCCTCGTTCTTGAAGCGGCGCAGAATCGCGAGAATCTGCTCGGCCTGGGGCTCGGGAGCCGCCTCGGCCATCAGCCGCACGGACAGCTCTTCGGCCAGCCACGCGTGACCCTTGAGCGTCACCGCGGCCTCTGCGCGCACCAGCGAGTCGGCGAGCTCGGGGTGACGCAGGAAGAGCCTGGACAGGTAGTCGCTGGTCCCGAACAGCGTGGTGAGCAGCTGCGCCGTCGCCGGGCGCCGTGCCAACAGGTCGTACCAGGCGCCGGGGGCGCGCAGAGAGGAGAACAGCTCGCCGAGATGCAGCAGCGCGAGGTTGGGGTCGGGCGAGCCTGCGCAGCCCGCGAGGAGCTCCACGCCGCCACGAGGAACGCCTCCTCTGCGCGCGAAGGGTGACTCGGGGTGCTGGCCCATGCGCCGCAAGCAGGCGAGCGCCGCAGGGGCATCGACGAAGCCACGAGTCGCCAGGGCCCGAAGCCGGGTCTCGTCCGCTCCATCGGGATCGGCAGCCGCGGACAGCTCGGCGTCCAGCGGTGCCGGCTCCACGCCGGAGGTGTGCAGCAGGTCGGAGAACAGCTCTCCCACGAAGCTGCGGTGCCGACCCAGCGCGGCGGCGAAGGTCTCGGCCGTGGCGAAGCCCAGCCCCAGCGCCAGGGAGCGCAAGGCTTCCGGGGACGAGGGGAGCGCATGGGTGCGCCGCTCGTGCACCATCTGCAGGCGGTGCTCGACCCGGCGCAGGAGGAGCCACGCCTCGCAGAGCGCGTCGTGGTCGCGTGCCGACAAAAGCCCCGCGACCAGCGCGTTGGCCAGGGCCCCCAGCGTCGAGCGCTCTCTGAGCCGCCGGTCCCGACCTCCATGGAGCAGCTGCAGCGTTTGGATGAAGAACTCGATCTCGCGAATGCCTCCGGGGCCGAGCTTCACGTCGTCGCCGCGGGCCTGAGCCCGGCTGGTGATGCGGGCCTTGAGCGCGCGCATCTCCTCGATCGTGGAGGCGTCCACCGAGCGCCGCCACACGAACGGCTCGAGCGCGGCCAGGAGCCTGCCGGCCAGCCCGTCATCGCCGGCGATGGGTC
>JACRCT010001077.1 GCA_016218885.1 Deltaproteobacteria bacterium
CGGGCATGTACAGGTCGGCGTCGGAGTCGTAGACGGTGCTCGGGAAGGGCGTGGAGAGGTTGCCCGAGGCGTATTGGAAGCGCAGGCCGGTCACGAAGTCGAAGGGCCACTTGTAGCTGGCCACGGCGATCAGGTGGTGCGGCTGGTCGAACTGCGCCAGGCGGAAGCTCGGGTCGTCCCAGAGGGTCGAGCGCCGCTCGGAGCGGGAGAAGCTGTAGCTCACCCACCCGAAGAAGCGCGAGGTGAGCTCGTGGCGCAGCAGCACCTCCACGCCGTAGGCTCGTCCCTCGCCGCTGTTGTTGTAGCGCTCCAGCACCTGCTGGCCGTCCCGCTCCACGGTGCGCGAGCTCTGCCAGAGCAGCTGGGAGAGGTGCTTGTAGTAGACCTGCACGTCGAGGCTGATGGCGTCGGTGAACTTCTGCTCCACCCCCAGCATCGCCTGGATGCTGCGCTCGGCACCCAGGCGCGGATTGCCGAACTCCTCTGTCCACTGCTGCATGCGGAAGTCGGGCGGCTGCTGGTAGAGGCCGACCGCGCCCTTGAGAGTCGTGCCCTCGAGGATCCCCTGGAAGATCGTGAGGCGCGGGTCGACCGTGAAGTACTCGAGCGTGGCCTCGTAGTCGAGGCGCAGCCCCGGGATGATCCGCGTGCGCGCGAACGGCTTCCAGGTCGCGTCGAGGTAGAGCCCGGGCTCGAAGACCACTCCCGACTGCAGCGCGTGCACGACCTGCCGCGAGATGAGGGGATCGGGCACCTCGCCGGGCAGGGGCAGCGGCGGGCGGGTCACGTCGTTGGAGTGCCAGCCCACGAGCGAGTCGGTGCCCAGGGTGAGGGAGAGCGAGGGCAGCGGCTCCCAGGTCACCGCGTCGCGCAGCTGCAGGGCGTAGAGGGCGATGGTGCCCTTGAGGTCGGAGCCGACGCTCGTGGAGGCGCTGTCCCAGCCGAAGGCGACGGTGAGCTTGTTGGTCAGGTCAGGCTGGAACGTGTGACGCCAATTCCCCATCACCCGCGTGAAGTCGGAGGAGGCCCCGGCGTCGTTGCGTCCCTCGGGGTCGAGCATCGCCGCGTTGGTCAGCAGCAGCTTCATCACGTCGTGGGCCCCGAAGAACTGGAAAGAGACCCTGTCGCGACTGCCCTCCGGCGCGTATTCGGCCTTGAGCTGCCAGTCCCAGTAGCGCGGGGCGGTGAGGAACTGCACCGAGGCCGGGAGGAACTCCTGCAGCACCAGGTCGACGTAGGAGACGCGGCCCGCGGCGGCGAAGCTCCAGCTCTGGCTGATGGGCCCTTCGATCAGCAGCGTGGAGTCGAGGAGGCTGATGTTGGCGTAGCCGTGGTAGGCCTCCTTGGAGGGGGTGCGCGACTCGGCCTCCACGACCCCGCCCATCGCTCGTCCGTCGTGGGCTCCGAAGGTCCCGGGCAGGAAGGTGAGGTCCTGGAGCAGGTCGGAGTTGTAGACCGAGGTCAGCCCGGCGAAGTGGAAGATGATGGGCACCCAGACTCCGTCGACGTAGACGCGGGTGTCCCCGGGCCGGCCGCCGCGGACGATCAAGAGGCCGAAGGAGTAGGGCGCGCGGGCCACGCCGGGCAGGTCCTGGACCACCTTGAAGGCGTCGCCGCCGGTCCCGGGCACCAGGCGAATCTCCTCCTGGCGCAGCTCCACGCGCGCGACGTCCTTCTTCTCGCGCTTGCCGCGCACCACCGTCTCATAGGGGGTGAAGACGCGCTTGCGCACGTAGTAGGTCACCTCGGTGACCTGGCCCTGGGCGACCTCCTCCTCGGTCTCGTACTTGTCGAAGCCCATCGCGGTGACCACGACGCGGTGCCTGCCCGGGGGGACTCCCGCCACCTCGAAGCGCCCGGCCTCGTCGGCCACCGCCCCGAAGGCGCCCTCGTCCACTGCCACGCTGGCCGCCGAGATCGGCACGCGGTTCCCGCGCTGGAGGATCTGGCCGCGCAGGGTGACGACCGTCTCCGCTGGCGGCGGCACGGCTTCCTCGCGGGTGATGGTGAAGTGGTACGTGTAGGCGATGCGCACCGGCGCGGGCCGGCCGTCTATCTCGGCGGGCGCGAACTGGAACCGCTTGACCGCCTCCACCGCAGCCTCGTCGAAGCCGTGGCCGGCGGCTGCGGTCACCTCCACCGCCGTGACCCGACCCTGATCGTCCAGGTCGACCAGCAGACCGACCGAACCAGAAAGCCCGGACGCCTGGGCCTCGGGCGGATAGGAGGCCTCGACGAACTGCAGGAGCTCGGGCGCCCGGGTGAGCTGGCCGGTGGGCTTGGGCTCGCCTGCCGGTAGGGTGGGGCTCTGCGCCTGCTCACTTGCTGTCGGCGTGGTGAGCGGGTTCTCGCTGCGGCGCACGGCCGGTGGCTGCGCAGCTTCCTCGGCGAGAGCCGCGACCGGCCCCAGGAGCATCGCGCACGCCAGGGCAAGTCGGAGTCGGGGGGCGCTTCTGGCGAACATCGCGGAGGGCACCTGCGGCTCGGTGGAAGGAAGGCGAGGAGTCTACCTTCCGCGCTCGTGCCGTGGAAATGGCGGCGCCCGGGCCGGGGCGTGCACGGAGCGGGGGGCGGGCTTCGGGCGGGATGCCTGAGGTTGCCAAGCTTGCCTTCGCAGGCGCGAGTGGCTCCCATGCCGATCAGTGGAACGATCTCCTCGCTTGGCCAGACGAGGCGAACCAGATCCCGCGTGGCGCCATTGGCGGACGAGGTGCATCTCGGGGGGAGCCCGCGAAGGCGGGCCTTTGTCTGCGTAGCCGCCGGCCCTCAGCCGGCGGACTCTCGTGACGACCCAGCCCAGCGAGGCTGCCCTCGACCAGGCACGACTGATTGGTACCTCTCAAGCCGCCTGGTTCACGGGCACGTGGCCGGCCTTGCGCCTGGCCTTGTCGCGGTACATCGCGTGGTCGGCGCGCTCGACCAGCGCCTCGAGGTCACAGCCGTGCAGAGGCCATGCGGCAGCCCCCAGCGAGACGGAGATCGGCGAACCACTCCACTGGCTCGCCAACGCCAGCTGCTCCTGCAGCCGAGAGGCGATCTTCACGGCGCCCGGCTCGTCTGCGTCCGGGAGGATGACCATGAACTCGTCTCCCCCGACGCGGCACACCACGTCCTCGGTGCGCAGGGTCTCTTCCAGGAAGCGGGCGAGGCGTTGGAGCAGCCTGTCGCCTGCCAGGTGCCCGTGGGCATCGTTGACCTGCTTGAAGTCGTCCAGGTCGACCAGGATGAGTCCGCCGCAGGTCCGGTGACGCCTCGACCGAGAGAGCTCCTCCGCCATGCGCTCGTCGAAGTAGCGCCGGTTGCGCAGGCCGGTCAGCGCATCGCGATAGGCGAGATCGCGAACATGCTGCAGCGACTGCAGCTCCGCCCTGAGTCGAGAGTTCTCGGCTTGGAGCTGCCGAATGATTCCGCCGCCACCCTTCCTGCTGGTCGTCCTTCTCTTCATGGACTGTCGGGGCCCCGTGTCGTGGATGAATGCAGATGCCTCTGCAATGCAATCGGCGTCCGGCCTGGGGGCGATTAGTGAGTCCGCGAGGCACCGGGTGGGTCATCGCGAGCCATGGCGCCTCAGGCGAGGTTCGTGGCGGCGAAGCCCCAGTGCAGCAGCTTGTCCACGACGGCTTGGACGTGGTCCTTCCGGCGGTTCTGGTAGTCGAGGTAGTAGGCGTGCTCCCAGACGTCGACCGTCAGGAGCGGCTTGAGGCTCTTCACCAGCGGCGTCTCGGCGTTGGCGGTCTTGATCACCTTGAGCTTGTCGGCGTCGAGGACCAGCCACGCCCAGCCGCTGCCGAACTGCGAGACCGCCGCTTCCACGAGCTGCTTCTTGAGGTCGTCGACCGAGCCGAAGTCGCGCTTCACCTTGTCGAGCAGCGCACCCGTCGGCGCCCCGCCGCCGCTCGGAGCCAGGCTCTTCCAGTAGAAGCCGTGGTTCCAGGCCTGGGCGGCGTTGTTGAAGAGCGTGACGCGCGCCGGGTCGGTCGCGGCGGCGCGAACGATGTCCTCCAGCGGCTTGGTGGCGAGGTCGGTTCCGGCCACGAGCTCGCGGGTCTTGTCCACGTAGGCCTGGTGATGCTTGCCGTAGTGGAACGAGAGGGTATTGGCGCTGATGGCGGGTGCCAGCGCGTCCTTGGCGTAAGGGAGGGGCGGGAGGGTCACCGGGCCGGCGGGCTTCGTGGCGGTCGAGGCAGGGGGGCTGGGTTCGGCTTGCTTGGCCTTCTGGGCGGCTTCGCTCGATCGCGGCAAGCTCAGCGCAGCCGAGGCGACGGCGGCACCGGCGAGGACCTGACGGCGGCTGAGGAGCTTCTTGGACATGGTTCCTCCGGGGCGAGAGCGAGCAGGGACCATGGCAGCCGCCCCAGCACCGAACAAGCTCCTGACGGGGGACCAGGGATGGGGTGGTTGTGACCGAAGAGTCCTCGCCGCCCCATCAGGGGCTCGCCTCAAGTTTCAAGTCAGCAACGCCGTCATCAACTCCGCAATGCGTGGGTGCAAACGGCCCGAGGAGCTCGCAGGCCGCCCCTGGGGATTCCGGGTACTTGCGGGACCGCACGGGTCGGCACGCACGTTGCTCAGTGTTAGGCCCGAAGCGCAGCGTCCTCGGAAGTTGGTCTCCCCCCCCGCCGATTTCTGGACGATGAGCTTCGCTTTTTCTCTTCTCACTCTGAGTGGTGGTGGCTCGGACAGAGCTGCGGACGAGTTCGAGACGGCTTCACCGCCTGATGGTCGGTGGCTCGTCCTCGGTCGCGCGACGGACTCAGGGTGGCTCCACTGCTCGATGAGCCTGTTGGACGCGGCGGCGCCACGAGCTCGGCGCCGCCCATCCGCCGATGGTCAGGGCTCGTGGCTCGGGCTCCCTCGTCCGCGCCTGCCCCCTCGTTGGCTCCGGCCCCCATTCGCGAAGACCGGCCCACTTGCTCGCCGGCGATGGGTTCGCTGCTCGATGCTGTTGGTGAGCACGCACCTTTCAGGAATGAGCGCTAATCCCAGCCTCGCAATTCGCAATTGAAATGCCGGGGCGGGCGTGGGCGAGGGCGCACCGGCGATTTCGCGCACTTGGCGATGCTCAGCGGCCGGCACGCACGTTGCTCAGTGTTAGGCCCGAAGCGCAGCGTCCTCGGAAGTTGGTCCCCCCCCCCGCCTGCTTCTGGACGCTGCGCTTCTTGTCTTCTTGCCCTGAGCCCGGGCGCCCGCATCTCGCACGCACACCTGGTGGCGCCCGCGCTCGCGGCTTATGGCTGCGAGCAAGCAGGACCTGAACAGAGTCGGCGCCGAGGCGGATGAAGCACGGCGAGGTCGAGCCCGGGCAAGGGTATGGTGGGCCGACCTGCCATGCCTGCGACCTTCCTGATCTTCTTTGCGGTGGTCCTGCTCCTCTACGGGGCTGCCAATCTCTATGTGCTCCGACGGGTCGAGCCTGCGCTGCCGCAGCGCCGCTGGATCCTCCTGGTCTTCCGCTCGCTCTTCGGTGCCTGGGCCCTGGCCTTCCTGGTGGGGCGCGTCCTCGAGCAGCGCGAGGTCTGCACGACCAGCAAGGTGCTCGTCTGGGCCGGTTCGCTTTGGCTCGGATTGCTCGTCTACGCCCTGCTCGCGTCGGTGCTCGTCGACCTCCTCGCCCTCGCCAATCGGCTCAGGCCCTTCCTTCCCGTCGCGATGGCGCATCGGCCCCTGCGGACTCGGCGCGCGATCACGGGAGCGCTCGGAGCAGTGGCGGCCCTCCCGGTCGTCGCCGGCTACCTCAACGCTCGCGAGGTCCGCCTCCGCACCTTGGAGCTGGTCATCGACAAGCCGGCGGGCGCTCTCTCCTCCCTGAACGTGGTGGTCGCCTCCGACATCCATCTCGGGACGATCGTGGGGCGCTCCCGCTTCTCCAGGATGGTCGAGGCCATCAACGCCCAGAGCCCGGACCTGGTTCTGCTCGTCGGCGACATCATCGACGAGGACCTGAAACCGGTCATCGAGGAGGACCTGGGCGAGACCCTGCGCGACTTGAGGGCGCGCTACGGTGTCTTCGGGGTCACCGGCAACCACGAGTACATCGGCGGGGTGGCCGCGTCCGTGGCCTATCTCGAGGAGCACGGGGTGCGCATGCTGCGCGACGCGACGGCCGAGGTCGCGGGAGGCCTGTGGCTGGTGGGACGGGAAGACGTGAGCGCGCCCCGCTTCGGCTTCCCGGAGCGCAGACCTCTCTCGGACCTGATGACGTCAGTGGATCGAACCCGGCCGGTGATCCTGATGGACCATCAGCCCTGGAACTTCGACCCGGCGCAGGAGGCGAAGGTGGACCTTCAGCTCTCCGGCCACACGCACGATGGTCAGCTCTGGCCGTTCGCGCTCATCACTCGCGCCGTCTATGAGCGCAGCTGGGGGCTGGAGCGGCGCGGGTCGACCTGGTTCTACGTCTCCTGCGGCGCGGGGACCTGGGGCCCTCCCGTTCGCTTGGGCAACGAGCCGGAGATCGTCCTGATGAAGCTGCGGTTCCGGCAGTAGCCGTCGAATCCCTCGGCCCTCCTCCGTCTGGGGGCAAGGCCCAGCCCTTCCGTGGCGGCGTGTGGGTCGCTTTCCTCTGGTTTTGCATGCCTTCCATGAAAGGGTTAGCATGAGCCATGATCGCGAGCTTCGCGGACACCGGCACCCGAGACATCTATCTCGGAGTGTCATCCAAGGCCGCTCGCGCAACGCTCCCGACGGCTCTCTGGGCCGTCGCTCAACGCAAGCTGAGCTACCTGGAGGCGGCGCACACGATAGACGACCTGAGATCTCCTCCTGGCAACCACCTTGAAAAGCTCAAGGGCAACCTTCTGGGCTACTGGAGCATCCGCCTCAACGACCAGTTCCGAGTGATCCTCCAGTTCGTCGACGGCAATGCCTCCGAGGTTGCGATCGTCGACTACCACTGAGGAGCAAGAGAGCCATGCTACCTACCCACCGTCGCCCCACGACTCCAGGGGAAATCCTTCGCGAGGAGTTCCTCAAGCCTTCGCGCCTTACCCAGCAGAAGCTCGCCGAGCGGCTCGGCATGTCCCTGCAGCGCCTGAACGGCATCCTCCAGGGCCGGCGAGCCGTCACCGCCGATACTGCTCTCCTCCTGGCGCGCGAGTTCAAGACGAGCCCACAGCTCTGGATGAATCTGCAGACCAACGTGGATCTCTGGGACGCTCAGCAGCGCCTCTCGGGGGCCCGACAAGTTACTTGGCGAGCTGCTCGCGACTCTCGTCCCCGTTGATCTCGGCGCGAATGCCGGCTCACAGGCCGATGACGTGGACCCGCCTGCCGCCCACCTTCCTGTGGCGCCGGAAGAGCTTCTTGCGCCACAGCGCGCGCTTGCGCAGGTCGAAGAGGACCAGCCAGCCCTCCTTCAGGCCGGCGCGCTCGAGGTAGCCGCCGACCTGCCGATGCACCTGCGGGCAAGGCGAGAGGAGGCGGCCATCAGCCGGCAGCTGGTGCGCGCGGCAGGGTGCGCTGAGACCGAGGCGACCTACGGGATAGCGGCCTTGTGGGATGTACGTGTCACGCCCTCGAGGAGTCCCTCTCCAGCAGCCGCTCCGCGAGGGCCACGTACTGCTGCATCGCGGCCTCCCTGGAGAGCCCCCGGCGAGCCGCCCAGGCGTCGTACTTGGCGCGGCCCTTGAGGTCGAGCATCCCGGGGCGCTTGCCCTGAACGTCTCCTTCGGTGGCCTGCTTGAAGAGCGAGTACAGCTCGAGCAGCGTCTCGTTCGAGGGCCGCTCCTTCAAGGTCTTGACCCGCTCCTGGGAGGCGGTGAAGTCATCGGCGAGCGCCATGGTCGGTTCCCTCCTCATGTGGAGCCTCGACCATAGCCCCAAGCCGGCTCGCCGAAATCCGGGGCGCGAAGGGAGCGAGGACGTTCCGTTCTCCAGACGTCGTCCGTCGTGAGAGATGGTCAGTGGCCGAACCCCTCTAATCGTCCTTGAGCAACGCAAGCAGGATGTCCTCGGGCGCGGCGCAGCGCACCGAGGTCGTGCACCGCAACCGGATGCCCGAGGTGGCTTCCGCCCCGTGCGTGAGGCACCACGCCCCGCGTTTCGTGGGCTTCCATCTCCGAGAAGCCGGCAATCGATGCGGCGGACTCGGAGAGGGTGGCGAGAAGGCTGAAACCCTGGGCCTCCGGTCGCGTGACCGGGACGAGCTCGTCGTGGTCGAGGTCGACGCGGTGGCTCTCAGGGAGCACCAGCTGCGCGCTCACCCGCCACCATTGCGGGCCAGCCGGTCTGACCAGCCGGTGCTCGAAGTCCCTGCGCGCCGCGCTCGACGTCTTCATCATCTACGCAGAGGCAGACCATGGGACGAGGCCAGACCGCTCAAGCCCCGGAAGGTCTGAGGTATGAGCCGCGGTTCGTGACCGAGGAGGAGGAGAGGGCGATCCTCTCGCAGGTCGAAGCGCTGGAGTTCGGGCGAGTCGTGCTTCACGGCGTAGCGTCCAAGCGCGAAGTTGCGAGCTTTGGCTGGGGCTACAGCTTCGAGTCCAACAGCTTGAGCGAGGCGGCGCCTATCCCCTACTGGCTGCAGCCTCTGCGAGAGCGCGCCGCCGCACTCGCCTCCCTGGAGGTGGCGCAGCTCGCGCAGGCGCTCGTGGTGCGCTATCCGCCGGGCGCGGGGATCGGCTACCACCGCGACCTGCCGGTGTTCGGCCCGGTCGTGGTCGGCATCTCGCTGCTCAGTGCCTGCTCGATGCGGTTTCGCAGAGCCGCAGGCGAAGGGTGGGAGGTCTACGTGCTCGAGCTCGAGCCGCGCTCCGCCTACGTCATGAGCGGTGCGGCGAGGTCGGCGTGGCAACACGGGATCACCGTCTGCCGGGAGGCGCGGTACTCGATCACCCTGCGGACTCTCAAGAGGCCGAGGCCTCCGGCGACTGCTGGGGGACCTTCGCCTACTCGTCCTTGAGCAACGAGAGCAGGTAGTCCTCGGGCGCGGAGTAGAGGACCGAGGTCGTGCACTGCAACCCGATGCCCGAGGCGGTGTCCGCCCCGTGCGTCAGGCGCCACGCGCCGGACCCGTGGGCCTCGACCACCGAGAACCCGGCGATCGATGCGGCGGACTCGGAGAGCGCGGCGAGCAGGCTGAAGCCCTGGGCGTCGGGCCGCGTGACCGAGGCGAGCCCGGTGTGGTCGAGGTCAACCCGGTGACCCTGAGGGAGCTCCAGCTCCGGGATTGCGGCGGAGAGCACGACCACCAGCGAGGCCGTGAAGGGCTGCTGCGAGAAGCCGAGGTCGGGCAGGCGATTGGGGTCGGTGTAGACGGCCGTCTCCGTCAGCTGCACCGAGGGGCCGGCGCAGGACCGGCGCTCGACGCGCCGAGCGCGAGCCAGCACGTCTCGCGGAGCGGGGAGCCTCAGCGCCGCGGCGCCGAGCGCGATCGCCGGGTCCAGCGATCGCACCTGCTTGAGCACCAGCCGCGCGGGATAGGCCTCACCCGTCGCCATCGCGGGCCAGCCGGCCTTGACCAGCCGATGCTCGAAGTCGAGGACCACCACGCGATCGGCGCGCGCGGCATCGGCCGCGGAGTTCTGGGCGTCCAGCCACGCTTCGGCCACTGCGGCGGTGCCCTCGAAGAGCTGCAGCAGCTCGGCATCGGTCAGCACCGGTGCTCCGTTGACGGTCAGCGTCGAGGGCCGGATTCGCCGGATGACCGGGGGATCGGCATTCGCTGCGCGCTCGACCAGCACCACCTCCGGAAGGGCCCCGGGGGTGGAGGGGTTGGTCACGCTCTCGGCGCCGGGCTGGGAGTTGACCTCCATGGACAGGCGCGGGCTGCCGCCGTCGCGGCGCAGGGTCACGGTCAGCACGCCGTTGGCGGCCTCCAGCGCGTCGTCGAACTCGGCGTGCACGAGCACCGCCATGGCTCCCTGGAGGTGCGGCACGTTGGCGCTGCGCCGTTCCTCGAACGCCTCGGAGGACCAGTAGGAGGCCCAGGTCTTCTTCAGGGCCCACTCCATCGACTTCTTCCGGTCATCGGGATCGCTCTGGGCCGAGGGCATGAGGAAGCCGCTGTTCGAGTCGTACAGCCCGGCGCCGTTGAAGCCCTGTGCATCCTCGACGTTCGACGAGGAGCGCAAGCGCAGCGCCTGCGCCGGAGCGTAGCCTCCGAAGCGCGACTGCAGCTCGGCGGTGATGGAGGCCAGGGTCGCGGGCGCCAGAGGCAGATCGCGCAGCGCGCGCCGCACGCCGCCCTTGGCCACCAGCTCTGCCAGCGGGTCACCCGCCTGGCGTGCCGCGACGAGCTCTGCCCGGTAGCTGCGCGAGGCCTGGTCCGGGTAGCGCGCGTCGTAGTCCTCGATGCCTTCGAGCACCAGGAAGCGCGCCTTCTCGTTCGCGCTGAACGCGGCATCCTGGAGCACGGCCTGGATCTGCGGCCGGAGAGGCAGGAGGTGCTCCGCATAGGCCTTCACGGTGATCGAGATGGGGGCGTGCGGCCCGCTCAGCGAGGCCCGGGGGTCGGGCAGCGCGCGCAGCAGGTTGGCCATCCCCGTTCCCTTTCCTCCGATGAGCGGACGCTTCCCCTCTACCTCGCTGGCCGGCAGGGAAGCCAGGTCGACGACGAGCGGGGCGCTGGCGAGATCGATGGAGGGGACGGCGATCGGCGTGGCCTGCCGCAGCTGCTTCCAGGTGTTGTACTGGCTCCAGGTCATGGCCTGGATGCGCAGCTGGTCGGGCGGGACGGCCTGGACGATCGCCGGAGCGTGGGCGCGCTCGAGCTGGTCGATGTCCGGTCGCTCGAGGACGCCGCCGAGATAGGCGCTGGGGATCCCGCGGTTGCGCGCGAGCAGGGCGATGTGGGCCAGCGGCGTCTGCGGCACGGCGGTGACGAGGCCCGCGCAGACGGGCAGCCAGTCTGGAACCTCTTCGAGGAAGAGCAGCTCGTCGGAGCTGGTCCCGGTCAGCGGCTCGCCGCTGTGGATGATGCGCGGGCGACCCGCGGTCAAGCCGGGCGAGTAGACCTCGACCTCACCGGGGATGACCACGTCCTGGTAGGTCACCACGCGATCCCAGTAGGCGAGCTTGGAGGTCTTCATCTGGTCGGCGCGCGCCTGCTGCCCGGGCGAGCGAACGACCCAGAGGATCTTCGGGCCGATCTCCTTTGGCAGCGCTGACTCCAGGTCCTGGAAGTAGCGGACGAGGTCGGGGTGGGTGATCCGGTCCGAGTATTCGAGCTCGAAGAGCCACAGCTCGGGCCGCTGGGAGCGCGCCTCGAAGTGCACGATGCTGCCCAAGCCCAGCGTCCGCGGGGTCCCCAGCGCGAGCTCGTAGAAATGCGGGGAGTAGAGCCGGCTGCCTTCGACCCAGGTCAGGTCCAGCGGAAGCGTGGTCCGGGTACGGGCCCAGCCGACGATCTCCTGGATCGTGGCGAAGCGCTGGCCCTGGACCGGCGCGACGTCGAGGCCAGGCAGCGCGACCCCGTTGAGCAGGTGGTACCAGTACCACTCGTCGTGCAGCGTGTAGAAGCCGCCCTCCATGAACCAGATCGTGCGCCGCGCGTCGTCGGGGAACTCGGTGAGGATGAACTTGGTCTTGGCGCTCCCTGAGCCCGCCGAGGAGAAGCGGTCGAGCGTTGCCCGGTCGATGGCGCCCCGATGGCTGTGGCCGTCGAAGCCGCTGGCGTCCATTCCCGACTCGAGGCCGCCGTCGGTGGACTCTGTCCCGCCTGAGCAGGCCATGAGAGAGAGGACGAGGACGGCGGCGAGGACGCAGAATCGGGTCATGTTTGGCCGAGGAGAAGAATGAGGACCAGCGTGGTCCCGCAACCCTCGTGCCACACGATACCCGAGCGAACCCCGCGGAATCACGGCGCGCCTTGACGCGGGAGGCCTCAGAAAACCGAGGGGTGCTCAAGTGTGGCCAGCATCTTTGCCAGGTTGCCAGGGGTGTCGCGAGACGAGGGCGAAGCAGCAGATGCCGTCGGCGCGCCGAGAGGGGCGAGCCATTCAGCGTCCGGCCGTGCTCCTTGGTCGGGTCCGGGTCCCGGTTCCGAAATGGGCGAGCTTCGCACGCCCCATCACAGATCGAGGCGCTCCTCGCCGAGCGCAGGCGCTGAGACCAGAGGAATGGATTCCTGCGCCTAGCTGATGGGCGTTGGCCTCGCGCCCGGGACCTGACCCGGCTTGACCACCTTGGTTCCCTCGGGCCACATCCCCGGAGGGATCATGATGATGCCCGATTGCTCCAGGCCGAGCTTGTCGCCGTTCGCTGCCGCCAGCTCGCCGGGTTGGGCCTTGACCATCTTTCCAGCGGCGACGCTGTACTCGTGGCCGAGCAGCTCCCAGGGTCGGTTCTCGAGGTTGGTCGCGTCCCACGGCATGCGCGGCGCGTGCGACTCACGCACGTGGTCGCCATCGACCATGTAGCCGTGGTAGCCGCTCATCATCGTGCCCACGCCCTGCATGTGCCTGTCCATGAATGCCAGCATCTCCTTGTTGGGGATGCCGTTGGCCCGGAAGTTCACGAAGGCGTAGTCGGGCGTGACGCCGTAATACTTGGTGGCGCCGGGGTTGAATGACTCGCCGTCCTTGCCCACGTACTTGTTGCGGAAGACGTAGTGATCGTCCGAATAGATCGGATTGACGTCCGCGGGCAGGTTCTTGGTGTCGGAGATGAAGTACACCGCCTTCCATCCCGCCTCCTGGAGCCTCATGAGCAGGAAGGTGGTGTCGGCGCCGTGGGCGACGACCTCCTTCTTCAAGGCCTTCCACTCCTCGCCCATTCCGGCGGCCTTGTAGCCCTCGCCGAGAGCCTCCAGCACGTAGCCGATGCAGCTGGTCGGCTTCATCCGACGAACCAGCGCTTCGATGTACTGCTTCTCGGCCTCGGGGCTGGTAGGGCTCGCGGCCTCCGCCAGCTCAGGGTGCTTTGCGAAGAAGCGGGTCAGGTCCTCGGTCCGCTGGTCCGGGCTCGCCGCCCAGCGCTTGGAGAGGTAGTCGTCCTTCAAGATCCTGCACTGGTCCGCGAAGGTGTTGTCCCGGCGCTGCGTCTGGTACACGGGCTTGCCGTTCTGGAGCACCGGCTGGCCGTTCTTGTCGAGCTTGGGGACCGGTCGGCCGTTGGCGTCGAGCACCGTCACCGTCTTGAGTGCGAACTTCCCCGTGTCGCCGTAGCGGACTCCCACTCCGGTCTCGCGAATGGCGTCCGCCTCGACCTTCTCCTCCCGGTCCATGTAGGCCGAAGCGACTTGGCAGATCGTCTTGTAGGGCTCCGCCACGTTGGCGAGGCGCGCATCCTGGCTGACGCGCCCGGTCTGGAAGACGTCCTGCGCCGCGGAGGAAGTGGTCGGCGGTGGGGTCGCCGCGGCCGCAGGTTGCGGTGCGGGGCCTGCCGCCGGTGCCGGAGCAGTGTTGCCAAGAGGGGAGGAGGGCCTCGGGGCTTTGGGGTTGATGATCGGCATGTCCGCTCCTGGCGTGAGCTGCGTTTCCCGGTTTTGCTGTCCGGGGCCCAAAGCTCGTCGCTGCTCTGGGGTGATCGCGGCCGAATGGATGACGAGCAGAAGGCGGTGAGGGTATCGGAGCGATTCGCGTTTTTCCAGCCGGGCGCGGTCCTCTCGCAGCGCCCAGGGTTCACCGGACGATGGGGGCGGTCATGTCCGCCGGGGCCGGCCAGATCCGCCACGGGGTCACCGGCTGCGCCTTGCCCTTGACCGGTACCGGCTCGAGCGCCGCGCCGGTCCGCTCCGGAAGGGCCTTTGCGGTGTGCTCGCTCACCCAGACCTCTCCGCCCGGGGCCTTGGAGCACAAGCGCGCCGCCAGGTTCACAGTGTCGCCGATGAGGGTGTACTCCATCTGCCGTGCGCTGCTGCCGAGGTTGCCGGCGACGACTGGGCCGGTCGAGACGCCGACTCCCACCGACAGCTCGCCGATCTCCGGGAAGGCGCCGTTGGCGTTCAGCTCGGCGATGGCCTTCTGGAGGTCGACGGCGCAGCGCGCCGCGCGAGCGGCGTGGTCGGGCTGGTCCACCGGGCCGTTGAAGACGACCACCACCGCGTCGCCGACGAACTTGTTGAGGTAGCCCTCGTGCGCGTCGATGACCTCGACCGCGCGCTCGAAGTAGCGGTTGAGCACCGACAGGACCTGCTCGGGCCGCAGCTTCTCGCTCATGGAGGTGAAGCCGCGGACGTCAGCGAAGAAGACGCTGGCCTCGCGTGCGGCAGCGGGGATCGCCGCCTCGCCGCGCTGTGCCTGTAGCCGGCCAAGAAGCTGCTTGCCTATATAGCGACCGAAGGTGTGCTCGAGGCGGCGTGCGTCACCGAGCGCGCGGACCATGCCGTTGAAGCCCTGGCTCAGCTCGACGAAGTCGCGGCTGCCGGCCTCCTCGACCTGGATGTCGAGGTGCCCGTCCGAGACCGCGCGGAAGCCGAGCGCGAGCGGGTGGAGCCGCTCCATGATCGCGTCGGCGAGCTTTCCGCAGGCGCTCAAGATGGCTGGCAGCGCAAAGACGATTCCGCCGAGCGCGACCCACAGCTTGGCATCGGGGTTGGGGGTCGCGCCCCGGCCGGAAGCCATGCTCAAGCCGCCTGAGCCGATGCTGACGGAAACACCGGCGCCGGCCTCGACCGACCCGACGAGGATTGCCGTAGCTGCGGCGAACGCGGAGACGATCGCCAGGAGCGCGAAGATCGCCAGGACGAGCCTTTCGCGTAGGCGGGGGACGAGCGCGCTGATGCCGAGGTCCAGTGCCAGCACGACGAAGCTTCCGGTGGCGGCGGAGAAGAACCACAGGGCCGCGAAGGAGATCGAGGCCTTGGCGGCGCTGGGGTTGCCGAAGACGGAGACGACGGGCACCAGCAGGAGGCTCGCCAGGCCCAGGCTGGCGCTGCCGAAGAGGGGAAGGAAGAAGGCGAGGAGCAGCCGCGACAGGCGGCGCCGGCTGGCGAGCGCGAGAAAGACCCGCTCCTCGATCCAGGCGGCGAAGGCGCAGGCGGCCAGCGAGGTCGCCACCGTGACAGCAAGCTCGGCCAACGAGCCCGACGGCGTGAAGGCGCCCGCCACCGCGCCTGCTGCGAACGCCGATGCGGTCACCGTGGGAAATGGAGGGCGCGGTCGCGCGGCTGGGGTGAGCAGGGCAGGGGGCGGCATCCGAAGGTCCCTTCAGCGCGGATCCGGGGTGCTCGGTAGGCCGCGGCGCGACCATTCTACGCTTGCCTCCGGCGTGCAAGAGCCGTCGCGCCCGCTGCGGGAGGCGGTGCGGGGACGCCCTATCCGGTCTTCCCCTTCTTCTTGCCCCCGCGGGGCCTGGCCCGCTTGCCCTTTCCGAGCCCGAGGACGGTCTTCGCGATTTCGTCGACGGGACGTGGCTCCTCGAGCTGGACGCCAAGCTTCTCCTGCCAGCTGCGGAGGATGCCGTGGACGTCCATCATGGCGAGCCCAAGCTCGGCGGTGTCGTCGGCGGGGATGCCGGCCTCGATGGCGTGGGTGGCGAGGCCGTCGGCGAAGGAGCACCACTGGTCGAGGATCTCGAGTGTGCTGCGCAGCTCGCGCAGGAATCGGGCCTTCTTGGTCACTGGCGCGGGGGCGGGAGCCGGGCGCTGCTTTCCGGCAGCTTCCCTGAGCCGGGCGACGGTCCAGCGCTCCCGCTGGGCTTGATCCAGCAGCTCCTTCTGCTTCTCCTTGGCGAGGCCGATGACGGTCGCGAAGTGGCTGACCAGCAGGTGCATCCACGAGCCGAGGCCGCGGTGCGCCTTGGACATGAGGTAGATCTCGACGGCGCAGTCCAGCTTCTGCCGGCTCCACTTGGCATCGGCCATTCCGTGCTGGTGGGCGAGCTTGTTGAGCGATGCGCCCTTGTAGGGGCTCTGCGAGCGGAAGCGCTTCTCGTCGTTGGCGAAGACGCGCTTGAGGAGGGTGTCGCCCACCATCACCATCGCCTGTACCTCACTCATGGCACCGAGCATGACGACCTGCTCGGCGATCTCCCTGGCCAGCTCATCGCTCAGCTCGAGCTCGGCGCTCCTAAATGCCTTCTTCGAAGTGGTTCCCATGGACGACCCCCATCGGCGGACTGCTGGTTGACGACGTATCGCGCGGCAGGCAGGAACACCGATGTCTTGCGAGGAGGCAACAGTCCTGGGCGCGCATCGAGCTTGTACTGCGGACCGAGACAGACGCCAAGTCACGATTGGAACGCTGGGGGTGCGAGCAGTTGGAAAACGTTTTCCAACTGTGGTGGGCAGCGCTCCATCTCAGGGCGTCCACGGGGTCGGTGAGCCCGGGTCGCTCGATTTCGTGCTCCTTTTCCTCTGTGGTCTGCAGCAGCCAGCGACCAGGACGTGGCTCGGCGCCACGGCAGCGGCCTACCGCAGGTTGATCAACACGATCGTCAGCGTTACGGCGACGGCCCCTGCCGTCGCCGCGGAGGCCGGGACGGATCGCGCGGTGCTCCAATTGATGCAGAGGCGGCCTCCCCGCCAGACCAGGGGTCCCCGTCGCTGACGGCGAACGCGCAGGAGTATCTGGGTCCCATACAGCGCGACGAAGGCCAGTAGCGCCGGCACCAGGAAGTAGCCGAGGAACACCCCGACGACACCCCAGAGCTTGACGGTCCCCATCCCGAGGCCCACCACTCCCTCAAGAAGGACCAGGCCGGCGACGATGCCTCCCCCCGCAAGCAGGTGGGCCCCCACTCCACCGCCGGTCAGCGGGATTCCCGCAACGGAGTAGACGATGAGAAAGAGGACGCCAAGCGCCATGGCGGGGAAGGTCACGATGTTCAGGGTCTTTCCGGTGCGCCGGTTGATGTAGACCTCGCCGGCCAGGACGGTCGCCAGGACGCCTAGC
>JACRCT010001085.1 GCA_016218885.1 Deltaproteobacteria bacterium
CATCGTGCGAAGGTCCTGGTCTATCTCCCGCGGGGCTACTCGTCCCAGAAGCGCTATCGCTTGCTCATCGCCTTGCACGGCTGGGGGCATGCGCCGGAGGACTTCCGTCAGCACACGAGCCTCGCCGCGCATGCGGATCGCCAAGGCCTGGTCCTCGTGCTGCCCGAGATGGGCAAGACGGTCTACGAGACGCGGTTCTATCCCGAGACCCGGGGGCGCTGGGGCGCGATCCCTGGAGCGCGGTGGATAGGCGAGGTGGTGCTCCCCTTCGCGCGCGAGCGCTTCGCGGTCTCGAAGGACAAGGCGGACACCGCCATTCTCGGGTACTCGACTGGAGGGCGGGGCGCGGTGGTCGTGGCGCAGCGCTATCGCGAGTTCTCCCGCGTCATCAGCCTCTCGGGCACCTATGCGCTCCTCGAGCTTCCGGCGGCGCTCGGGGAGTCGAAGATCCACGCTGCGGTGTTCGGTGACCTAGTGAAGCACGCGGAGCGCTGGAGGCTCGACGACGGGGTCCGGCCGGATCTCCGCGCCGCCCTGGATGGAGTGCAGCTCGTGCTGGCACACGGGGGCCAGGACAAGGTCGTGCCGCCCAGCCAGCTTGAGGTGATGGAGCGCTTCCTGGGTGGGGAGCGAAGCGGGGCGAAGCTCTCGACTCGCCTGGAGGAGAAGGCGGGGCACGACTGGCCCTTCTGGGATCGCGCCATGGCGTGGGCGCTGGAGGATTGGTGAGGGTGGGGCGGGAGATGGCGGTCCGCGGGCGAGGACGGAGTCGTCTTGCCGTGGTAGTGGGATCTACGCGACGCTCGCCAAGCGCCTGAGCTACCATTCGCCGACTCTCGACGGAGGCACGCCTTGAGGACTCTCCAACTATCCGCGCTCCTCGCCATCCCGCTGCTGGTCGGCTACGCCTGCAAGGACGACCCTTCCGACCCCAGCTCATGCAGCCCGGCCTGCGACGAGGCCCACACCTGCAAGAGCGGCAGGTGCGTCCTCCGAGACGAGGAGCCCAAGCCGGACGCGGACCTGATCATCATCGGAGGCAGGGACGCCGGGGCCGACGATGGCGGGACGGAGGGCGCGGACGTGGGGATCGAGCAGTGCGCCGCCGAGACCACCACCGCCAGGCAGCTCCCGCTCGACATCTACATCATGCTCGACCAGTCGGGCTCGATGATGACCTTTCACAACGGCGAGATGGGCTGGAAGTCGGTCACCTCCGCCCTGGAGTCGTTCTTCGATCAGGACATGACCCACGTCTCCATCGGCCTGCAGTACTTCGGGCAGCCTCCCGACGGCATCACCTGCTACGTCTCCTACTGCGAGACCGACGCCCAGTGCAGCGGCTGCGGCACCTGCGAATACGACTCGCGGTACGGCGCCAGCTTCTGCACCGGCTACGACGAGGACTACAACTCCGTCGACGAAGACTCCTGCACGGTCTCGGACTACGCCACTCCCGAGGTGGAGATCGCCGCGCTCGACGCCCCCCAGCGCACCGCGCTCAAGGGCTCCATCGCCGCGCACTACCCGGCGACGAACACGCCGACCTCCGCGGCGCTCGAGGGTGCCATCTCCCACGCCCGATCCTGGGCAGGCGCCCATGCCGATCACGTGGTCATCGCGCTCCTGGCCACCGACGGCGAGCCCGTGGGGTGCGACGAGAACCTCGAGCACATCAACGCCATCGCCCGCAATGGCCTGCAGGGCTCTCCCAGCGTCATGACCTTCGTCATCGGCGTCGGCAGCTCGCTCACCAGCCTCAACGGCATCGCCGCGGCGGGCGGCACGGGGGAGGCCTTCATCGTCGACACCGCCAGCGACATCACCGCCCAGTTCCTGGAGGCCCTCAACGACATCCGCGGAGCGGCGCTGGGCTGCGAGTACACCATCCCCGCGCCCACCAGCGGCACGCTGGACTACGCCAAGGTCAACGTGCAGTACACCGCCGGCGGAAGCTCCAGCCCGGTCACCTTCCCCAAGGTCGGCTCTGCCAGCCAGTGCCCGGCGAGCGGCAACGCCTGGTACTACGACGACGAGGCCGCTCCGCAGAGGATCATGCTCTGCGACTCGACCTGCTCGATGGTCAAAGCCAACCGCTCAGGCACGGTCTCCATCGCCCTGGGCTGCGCGACGATCATCAACTAGGGCACCTTAGGAAGCAGGGTGCCACCCACACCACCGACACCTCGGGAGAGAAGCCATGTCGCGTCACCACATCTTCGCGCCTGCAACCTCGTGCGTCGCAGCGCTCGTGGTCCTGGCCGCAGGAGTCGCCCAGGCGTCCGTGCCGCTCGTGAACGGGTTCGGTGGGACGGTGGGCTACGGCACGAGCTGCCTGTCGCCCAATGACGACGGCTCCTCCGCCCTCATCGACCTGAGCACGGCGTTCCCGGCCGGCCTGCGCTTCTTCACCGACACGCACACCTCGGCGTACGTCAACACCAACGGCAACATCACCTTCAGCGGAGCGCTGTCGGTGTACACCGCCGAGGCCGTCCCGGTGGCGGACCAGCCGATGATCGCCGCCTACTGGGCCGACGTCGACCTGCGCCCCCTGGTGGACGGCAACTGCCGCGGCTACGGCCCCAGCACCGGGGCCACCGGCTCCGGGGCCTGCCAGAACCCCACCGGCAACGGCGCCTGGTGGCACCTCGAGCCGGGCCGGATGGTCATCACCTGGGACCGCGTCGGTTACTACTCGTGCAACCTCGACAAGGTGATGAGCTTCCAGATGCTCCTCACCGCGGCGGCGCCGGGGTGCGGCGTCCAGGCCGGGGACTTCGATGTCGAGTTCCGCTACCACACCTGCGGTTGGACGACGGGCGACGCGAGCGGCGGGACCAACGGCTTCGGAGGCACCGCGGCCCAGGTCGGCTTCGATGCCGGCGACTCCCTCAACTACGTCCAGATCGCCGGCTCGATGACGAGCACCATCCACGACATCGTCTGCAGCGACTCCAACATCGGGGAGCCG
>JACRCT010001090.1 GCA_016218885.1 Deltaproteobacteria bacterium
AGGCGGGAGAGGTCGTCCGCGTCGACCTCGCCACCGGCGCCAAGGAGGTGGTGGCGCACCTCGAGGTGGGCATCGACAACCTCACCTTCGACTCGCACGATCGCCTCTACGTGTCGAACGCGCACGACGGCTCGGTGGTGAGGGTGCTGCCCAACGGATACGGCCTGCCAATCCAGCGCGGAGGGCTCACGGCCCCGGGGGGAGCGGCCCTGGCGCTGCACGAGGGGTCGCAGCGGCTCTTCGTCTCCGATACCTACACGCTGCGCGAGCTGGACCGCTGGACCGGCCGCGAGGTCGGCATCATCCACAGCGTCCTCGGACGGCCGGGGTTGTCCACGCCGCTGTCGATAGGCTCCTTCGGTGCCCAGCTGGTGACCACCTCCTGGTTCGGCAAGGTGGTCCAGGTCTTCGACCCCGAGACCTCTGCCGTCGTGGCCACCCACGCCGACTTCCCGGTGCCGATCTTCGCCACCTCCTTCGGACAGGACCTCGTCGTCAGCGAGCTCGCCACGCACTGCGTGTGGCGGCGTCCCGCGGGCACGACCGACAGGATTCCGCTGGGATGTGGCCTGCCGGTGCCGGCGGGCATCGCCTCCGACGGCAGCGACCTGTTCGTCGCCGAGTGGGCGAGCGGGAACGTCTACCAGTTGGTGCAGGGCGGCGCGACGCTCAGCCCTGCTCGGGTGGTGGCCTCCGGCCTGTCCCATCCCGAGGGTCTGGCCCTCACCCCTGAAGGCGCGCTGCTGGTGGTCGAGACCGGGACGCGCACGCTGTCGCGCATCGACCTCGCTACGCAGCAGAAGACCGTCGTGGCGGATGACCTCGACGTCGCTCTCGCGGCCCCCGCGGGCTATCCGCCGACCTGGGTGTTCAACGGCGTGGCGGTCGACGCCTGTGGGGTCATCTACGTGACGGGCGACGCGGGCAGCTCAGTGACCCGCATCATCCCGCAGAGCTGGGACCTCCATCGCTGCCTGGGGTCGGACCAGCACTGAGGGTCGCCGCGCGCTGTCCGAAGCACCAGGCCCTCGTCCGCTTCGTGGCGGACGGGGGCCTGCGGCATGGCAGGTCAGCCAGGTCCTCAGGTGGCGCGACCGGTGTCCGAGCCAGGAGCGTGAGCGACTGGGGAGATCCGATCTTTCCTTGCAGCACGCGCGCGCGTGATCCAGACCAGAAGCGAAGTGGCCGGGTCTCCAGTCGCTGACGCTCCTGGCTCGGATGCCGGTTATCCCGCCTTCTTGGCCGGCCCGGCAGTGGGCCGTGGGGTGGGCTTGGCCATCCACTGGCGGAAGGCATACCCCTTGTGGTTGGTGCGCCCTTCGCGAGCGGCGGCGATGGCGAGCTTGGCCATCTCGTCCACGGCGACGTGGAAGTAGCGGGGCAGGATGGAGTTCACGTCGAAGTCGGGGGCGGGGTTGGTGAAGTCGATGGCGTAGGGGACGCCGTCCTGGACGGCGAACTCCACCGAGTTCATGTCGTAGCCCAGCGCGTTGTTGAGCGCCCAGGCGCCGTCGAGGATCTTCTTCTCCAGATCCTTGGGGAGGAAGTTGTCGGCCTCGATGTAGCGGCGCTGCTTGGGGTCGTACTTGATGGGCAGGATGAACTCGCGGCCGATGCACAGGCAGCGCACGTACTCATCGAAGTCGATGAACTGCTGCAGGGTCATGGCCAACTGGCCGGACTGGTTGTAGGCGTGCCAGAGCTCGTTGAGGTTGTGGACGAGCGAGACGTTCTTCCAGCCGCCGCCCTCGGCGGGTTTGAGGATGGCCGGGAACTTGATGTAGTCGACGATGCTCTCCCAGTCGAGCGGGTACTCGAGGTTGCGCAGCGACTTCTGCGGATTGATGGCCGGGATGTACGAGTGCTGGGGCAAAAGCACCGTGCGCGGCACCTTGACTCCCAGCTTGGCGGCCAGGGTGTACCCGAAGAACTTGTCGTCGCAGCTCCACCACAACGGGTCGTTGATGACGTAGGTGCCGGCCAGCGACGCCGTCTTCAGGAAGATGCGGTAGTAGGGCACCTCGTGGCTGATGCGATCGATCAGCACCTTGTACGGCGGCTGGTGCGTCTCGGTGATGCCTCCGAGCTTGGCGAACTCCGCCTTGAAGCCGGGCGTCTGGTTGACGCGCTCGATGAAGGCGGCGGGGAAGCTTTCCTCCATGCCGCAGACGATGCCGATGTGCTCGCTCAAGGGACCCTCCGGGGGCTACAGGGTTTGGGGAAGAGTGGCTCGATGGCTTCAGGGCGATCGACGGGTCGAAGGTCGAGGGGACCAGAGGGATCGGGCCAGGAGGCACCTTCATAGCCTCCTCGAGCGTCGGCTGTCGACAGCCGATCGGGCGCAGGCCTCCCCCTGGCCCCCGAGGGCCTTGCCGATCCTCAGCCGTTCGCTGCCTTGTCTCCGAAGAACTCGTTGAGGTCCTGCTCGGGCGGCCCGACGGGGTTCAGGCCCCGCTGCTGGGCCCAGGCGTCGAAGCGGTCGTGCAGCCAGCTGGGAACGAAGATGGCGAAGGTCCGCGCGACGCGGCTGGGGTCCTCCAGCGTCTTGAGCATGCGCTGGTAGAGCGGCTCGCCGTAGGCCTTCTTGAACTCGCCGGCGTGCTCGGGGCTGTAGACCCAAGCCATCAAGCCCTGGCGATCGGCCTCGGGGTGGAACTGGGTGCCCATGATGCCCGGCGCGAAGTCGAAGGCGAGCAGGCTCTGGCCCTTGTCGATGCGCCCGGGGCGGCTCTCGCGCGCCAGCACCTTGCCGTTGAGCTCCTTCAGGCGCTTCTCATCCAGGTGCACTGCCTCCCAGAAGCGGTGCTCCCACACGAAGAGCCGCTCGCCAAAGGGCTTGAACAGCACGTGGTCGATCGCCTCGGGCGTCACGTAGGCCGGCATCACCCCGAACTTGCGCCCGGAGGGACGCATCGCCACCTGCGCGACCTCGAAGTGGATGGTTGCCAGCTCGAACGAGTGGCAGACAGCCAGGATCTGCGGCGCCCGCTGGGGGTCCTTCTGGTTGCGCTCGACGGCCCAGTCCAGAAAGCTGCGGTAGCCCGTGCACCAGGGGTCCTCGTAGCCGTCGTACGGTGAGCCGGGGCCGCCTGAGGACAGGAAGAGGTCGGCGGTGCGGTCGGGCAGCTCGCCAAGGTTGCGCGGCTGCACGTGGACGAAGTCGAACTCCAGACCGGGGTTCTTGGCCACTGCCTTGGCCTTGAGCCCGTCGATCAGGCGGCGGAAGCAGCGCCCGGCCTGATTGGTGAGCCCGTTGCACATGTCCACGTAGCAAATCTTGAGCTTGGTCGTCGTCATGGGAGCCGTCTTGTAGTAGAAGGACGCGCGCCTTTTACAGGCCGGTGGGGAAGGTGGCAACCCTGCGGTTCAACCGTCCGGCCGCACTGGGCTTTTCAAGGAGACACGAATGGCCCCGCACCGCGCGCGCACGCAGGAGTCGGCCGTCCCCGCCGCTGGTCGGGCCCGACGCCCCGAGGCGCTGCCCATCGCCGAGCGCATCGGCGCCGACCCCCGCTTCACCGGGCACGGCGTGGTCGCCGCCTTCCTCGACTCCGGCTTCTACTCTCACCCCGACCTCACCACTCCCTTCTCGCGCATCCACGCCTACAACGACCTGCTCAGCGGCAAGTTCGGCACCCAGCACATCTCCACCACCAGCGACCCCTCGGCCTGGCACGGGATGATGTCCAGCGTGGTGGCGGCCGGGAACGGCTCGCTCTCGCACGGCCGCTTCCGCTCGCTCGCGCCCGACCTCGGGCTGGTCCTGGTCAAGGTGGGCACGCTCTCGCGCATCCACCACGACGACATCGCCCGCGGCATCGAGTGGGTGCTCGTCAACCGCGGCCGCTTCGACATCCGCATCCTCAACATCTCCTGCGCCGGCGACTACGAGGCGAGCTACCTCACCGACGTGCTCAGCCGCTTCGCCGAGGCCGCGGTGCGCGCCGGCATCGTGGTCGTCTGCGCGGTGGGCAACCGCGGCGACCGGCCGGGATACGTGCTGCCGCCGGCGAGCGTGCCCGCGGTGATCAGCGTGGGCGGCATCGACGACCTGGGCAACCCGCGCCTGGGGCACATCAGCCTCTACCGCTCGTCCTACGGCCCGACCGTGGACGGGCTGCAGAAGCCCGAGGTGGTGACCATCGCCGACTGGGTGCCGGCGCCCATCCTGCCCAACACCCCCACCGCCAAGCAGGCCGCGCTACTGCAGCTGCTGGAGAGCACCCCCGACCACGAGCTGGTCCACGTCATCCATCAGCACGAGGGCGTCTACAAGCCCCTCGACGAGGCCAAGAGCCAGCCCATCTACCTCCTGCGGCAGATCGTCGCTGCCGGCCTGCGCGACGGGCTGGTGATCGACAAGCACTACAAGATGGTCGACGGGACCAGCTTCGCCGCGCCTATCGTCACCTCGGTGGTGGCGCAGATGCTGGAGGCCAATCCCGACCTGACCCCGCAGCAGGTCAAGGCGATCCTCGTCAAGACCGCCCGGCGCCTGCCGGGAGTCGAGGTGGACAAGCAGGGTTGGGGCGCCGTGCAGCCCGCCCTGGCGGTGCAGGCCGCCATCGAGACGCGTCCGCGGCCCAGAGTGGACGAGACTGAGTTGTAAGTTTTGAGTCGTAAGTCGTGAGTTTGTCGCAGAGGTCAGCGAGGGCGATGACATGAGCGCTGCCCGCACTCGAGTCGTGCTCATTCGCCCGGCTGAGCCGATGAACGTCGGCGCCGGAGACTGAGTTGTAAGTTTTGAGTCGTAAGTCGTGAGTGTGTCGCAGAGGTCAGCGAGGGCGATGACATGAGCGCTGCCCGCACTCGAGTCGTGCTCATGCGCCCCGCTGA
>JACRCT010001091.1 GCA_016218885.1 Deltaproteobacteria bacterium
CCCTCGGGGTCGAGCGGTATGACCCTCTTCCAGCTCGCGCCATCCCACTCCCATTGGTCGCCCAGCGAGGTCGGGTCGATCGAGCCGAGGATCTGATGGCCGCCCAGCAGCAGCACCCGACCTCGCCCGCCATCCCAGGCCATGGCGTGCTCGGAGCGGGCGGCGGGGTTGCCATCGCCCTCGGGGTCGAGCGGCTCGACCCTCTGCCAGCTCGCGCCGTCCCACTCCCAGGTCTCGCCCGAGTCGTCGCTCAGCCCGACCGCACCACCCAAGAGCACCACCTTGCGTCGCGTGCGGTCATAGGCCATCGCCGCGGCGTAGGCGCCAGCGGGATGCAGGGAGGCGCCCATTCGGCGCCAGCTCGTGCCGTCCCAGCCCCAGGTCTGGTCGCTGAAGGTCGCACCTTCGTAGCCACCGAACATCACCAACTGGCCACGAGCGTCATCGTAGGCGACGGCCTGGCCGTAGCGCGGCGACGGATCGCCGTCTCCCTCCGGGTCGGCCGTCGCCGCAGGACGCCACTCCGTCACTCCGTGCTCGAAGACCACGCCGTAGGCCGTGTTGCCGGAGTCCAGGCCGCCGAAGAGGACGAGTCGACCTCGGGCGTCGTCGAAGGCCAGGGTCGACCTCAGCGTCGCCGGGGGGCACGTGGAGAAGCGGTGAACGAAGTAGGCCGGCTCTCCGGCTTGAAGCGCAGCCTGGCCATCGAGAGCGGCCATCGTCGTGCCGCCGAGCGCAGGTGCGCCCACCGCTGGGCCCACCGGCGCCGAGACCGGCCCCATCCACGCCCGGGAGACGAGGCGATTCGGGTTCTCCACGGTCGAGCCCGCGACCTTGCCGCCCATCGAGGCGACCCATTCGCCCTCGCGCACCAGGACCTTCCCCGAAGCGTTGCAGGCCGCGTCCACGCTCGCGACGCGGATGCGCGGACGGTCGCCTGCGACCAGGATCAGCTCGGCGCTCCCGTCCGCTTCGGTCTGCGCGCGGCCAAGCTCTGCCTCGGGCGAGCCCCCGTAGGCGATGAGCGTCGCCTCTGCCTCCGCCGCCCCCGCCGCGGCGAGCAACCTCATGCGCACCTGTCCCTGGCTGTCGGCGGTGTCCCAGGGCTCGCGGTGGAAGACGAGCAGGCCGGCTTGGTTCACCTGGGGGGCGGCGGGACTCTCGGTATCCACCACGAAGCCAGGCTCTCGCAGCCCAAGCGCGGAGGCGGAGCGGTTGCCCACCGCATCCTCCAACACCACCTCCACCTCATAGCGCCCCTGCGCGTGAGCGGCAGTCGACAGCGTGTGCCGGAACTCGAAGAAGGTGGTCGTGCCCCAAGCGCGAGTGAAGTCCAGCTCCTCAGGGGAGCGGGTGCGCACCAGCGGATCGATCGCCGCCTCGTCGGTGGAGAACAAGACCCTCAGGGTCGCGCCCGCTCCCAGGCGGATGACGTCCTGCAGCGGGCAGCCCGAGGGAGCGATCAGCCTCACATCTGCGTCCGGCAGGGGAGAGGGGGCGGTGAAGTCGAGCTCCACGCGGGCGCTGGCGATGCCGGCGTTCCCCGCCGCGTCCAGGGCGAGGACGCTGACGATCTGCCCGCCTTCGACCTCGTTGCCGGACACCTGGTACCGGCAGGTCGCCTGGGCGCCCAGGCTCGCCGGGCTGACGACGCAGCTCATCGGCCGGTTGCCCAGACGCACGTCGAGGCTGGCGGGGCTCTCGGACAGGGCGAAGGAGGCGACCACCACCTCGTGGCCGGCCACCGCGCTGGCCCGCGTGGGCGCAATGGCGAGGTCCAGGATAGCGGGCGGGGTGCCGTCGAGGGTCACCTCCCCGACCGCGATGGGGTCGGCGACGTTTCCGGCGAGATCCTCGAGGCCCTCCAGCCGCAGCGCCCACACCCCATCCTCGTCCCCCTCGACGGTGTGCAGGAACGTCAGCACGTGCTCGCGCGCCTGCGGCGCTGCGAAGGCGATGCTGCCCGCGTAGAGCCGTGCCGAGCTCTGCACGGTCTCGCTGGCGGCCACCTCCACCATCACCGTGCGGCCGACCGCGGCGGCTGGCGGGCTCACCTCCACCCGCTGCAGGTCAGGCACGCCGGGCGCCGTGAAGTCGAGCGCCACCTGCCCCACCACCGTGGGCCGGGACAGGTTTCCTGCCAGGTCGACCGCCGTCACCGAGACGAACCAGAGCCCTTCCTCCTCGTCCCCCTGCACGGTGTAGCGGTAGGCGAAGCTGCCGGAGGCGTCGGGCTCGGTCTTGACCCAGGCGCGCTCGGAGCCGGCCCCCGAGGGCGGGGCCATGGTCACCACCGGGGCCTGGCCCACCGCCTCGCTGACCGAGAAGGAGACGCGCGCCGACACGCCCCGCCTTGCGGCGAGAGGCTCGACCTCCGAGGAGGAGAGCACCTTGGGCAGGGTGAAGTCGAAGCGGGCTGAGCCCGCCGCCAGCCCGTTGGCCGCGTTGCCGGCGGCGTCCAGCAGATCCACCGTCACTGGCAGGGGGCTGTCCTCAGGCTCCACGCCGATCACCCGGCGAGCGAAGCGATAGGTCAACCGCGCGCGGTCGGTCCCCGGCTCGTCGAGCGGCACCTCCTCGGTGCCCACCCTCACCCGAGGATCGATGAGCAGCGGCTCGCTCGCCTTCAGCTCGACCAGGAGCGTGTCGCCCGCCTTGGCCAGCGCGGGGGTGATGCTCACCGGGCCGCTCAGCGAGGGCGGCGCGTCGTCCATCTGCCCGCGCACGACGCACATCTCCACGCCGGGCCGGCACAGGAAGCCCGGCGGGCAGTCGTCGTCACCGTGACAGGCGACCCTCGTGCCGGAGGGAACCTCATCGTGGAAGCAGCCGATGCTCACGAGCAACGCGGCCAGGACACACGCCCTTCTCGTTGCCCTCCTCTTCATGTGCAAGCCCTCCACTGGCCGTGGCGCGTCGAAGCGATCACGGATGCGCCTCGGGTGCAGGCTCTTCGTCCTCCTGCAAGAAGGGAATGAGCGCCGCGGTGGCGGCGGCGAGCACGGCGGCGGTGATGGCCGTTCCGAGGGTCGCCGTGGCCAACCGATGGCCGGTCTCGGACTTGGCTCTCAGCTCCGAGCCGTCGATGACCGTGGTCAGCCCCTTCTGCGCGTACCGGTCATAGTCGGACTGCGCGCCGAGCGTGGCGATCCCCAGCCCTCCGGTGGCCGCGAGCGTCGCGCCCACGGCCCCCACTCCCACCCACGCTGCCCACCGGGGGATGGGCTTGGGCAGGCCGATGGTCCCCGCGCTCACCGAGAGCCGCAGCGGCTGCTCCGCCGATCCGCGAGACAAGAGCGGCCCCGAGTCATCGCGCGTGACGAGGTAGTACTCGAGGACGAAGCTCGTCTCGTTGGCCGTCCAGTCCGCGGGGATCGCGCCGCGCCAGCTCCCTTCGGGATCGCGCTTGAGCGCCAGCACCGAGTAGCTGGTCTCACCCTCGCGCCGGAAAGGAACCTCGAAGCTCGCGACCACGGAGGTGGGGTCGCGCAGGCGCAACGAGAACGGCAGGCTCCGCCCGCCCCGCGCCTGCACCGGAGGCTCGGAGAGGAGCGTCAGCTCCGCGATCAGCCGGTTGCGCCCCACCGCCCTGACTTGCTCGGCGATCATCCGCTCTTCCAGCTGCACCTTGCGGAACGCGCCCAGGATCTTCGGCGAGGTCGTGTTCGGAAGGTCGAAGCCGCGACGAGCGCGCAGCAGTAGGCGGAAGGGGACCTCTGCGGCCTCGGGGCCCGACGTGATGGCGAGGCTGGTGGCCTGCAGCAGGTAGGCATCGAGCCGCCGCTCGTCGTCGAGCCCCGGCATGGAGAGCACCCGGGCCGCAAGCGCTCCGGCTCGATCGTAATCCATCGACTCGTAGGCCTGGCGTCCCTCGGAGAGGAGCCGATCGGCCGCAGCAGCATCGCCAGCCGTTGCCACCGCCTGCGCGGAAGGCGAGGGCCGAGCCAAGCCCGTGCTCGACGAAGCGCCGAGTGCCGATGACGGCGCGGGCTTGTCGAGCGAGGGCGGGAGCTTCGCAGGACCTGGAGGCAGAGCGACGTGGGCGATCCTCCGCACGGCGCGGGGCACGAGCTCGCGCAGCACCTCGATCAACGCCCCGGCATCCGGGCTGCCGGCCACACCCTCGGCGCTCTCCACCACCGTCGAGTCGGAGGCATCGACGAGCAGCAGCTTGATCGCGACCCCATTCTTTGCTCGGGCGAAGCTGACCGCGATGGCGTACCTGCCTCCGGCGGACTCCGCGACCCGGCCGAGGCACGCGAGGCTCGTGCAGCCGAACAGCTTCACCTTCTTCTGCTGGTCCAGCGCGGCCAACCGCGACGCGGCAATGGGCTCCAAGCCCGCAAGCGAGAGCCCCGACGCGATCGCCGCGTTCACCTCGTCGAGCGCCGAGAAGGGAACCCCGGCAGCCATTCGCGCGGGCATGACCGCAACCTTGTCGTTGCCCGCCACCGTGCTTGCGGCATGCGCTGCAGCCGAAGTGGCGAGACTGCCGACGGCGAGAGCGAACAGGAAAGGGCGCACGGTTCTTCTCGGGCAGCGGTTGACTCCAGGCAATGTACCTCACGCCGACCCCGGCCACGACGACTGGGGCGGTGTACCTCGCGCTAGACCATCCGTTCGACCAGCTCGCCACCGTGACCGTGAGCCCTCTCCCCTCCCCTCCCGCAGTCTTGGCCACGGTGTCGTACTGGCTCGGTGACCAGGTGGCATTCTCGGTCTCCAGCGACAACGAAGAATCGCCGTTGAGGCTGCGTGTTCCCTCTCTGACAGGCCCGTTTGCGGCGCTGAAGGCCACGCTCGACTACCACTGGGGGCATAGGACCTTCGAGCGCACGGGCTCGACGTATGGAGAGCCCTTCGACGGTCGATCGGTCGTCGTCCCTCTGCCGGAGACCCCGACAATCACCGCGCCGCACAGCGGCCCCTCTGACGACCTTCGCTTCGCCTGGGTTTGCCCTCCCGCGGCGGACATGCACTTCTTCCTCATCGGTACGGAAGTCCAGTGGAACGTCAGGGGCCCCTGCTCCGTGAGCGAGTTCAAACCCTTCCAGCTGCCCCAGGCGATTCCCGCGAAGCGCATGTTCAGCGCAGGCGAGTACAGGGTGGGTATTGCCGCCCTCGACTTGCCGGAGGTCGTGGAGAATGGGCCCCTGAAGTCCTGGTACGGCACCGCGCAGGAATCGGTGGTTCTTCGCTAGGTCGATGGCGCCAGGGGGTGGCGCTGGCGTTCGAGGCTGGCAGTCTCGTTCTCTGCGGGCCCGCACGCGCTGGTTCGGTGAGTGACCTTCATCGACCCGGCAGTCACGCCGCCGTCGTCGCTTCTGCCACGCGGCGGTCGCTAAGG